>JAUNEN010000094.1 GCA_030525525.1 Erysipelotrichaceae bacterium | reverse complement strand
ACGAACCGGGAGCCATGGTCGGCTGTATGTTAACAAAGCTGACATATTATCCGTATACATGCAAACCGGAGGATGTCCTGGAAGCACAGCAGAGAATGAGAAGCACATACTGCTATTCAGACACACAGGTATTCGGTGAATATCCGGCATATCTGCTGGCAAGATTCAGAAACCACGGACTCAACATTGTGATGGAAGAAGATGATCTGAAGATCATGAAGGAATATCCGGTTGATTTCATTTCCTTCTCCTATTACTCCTCAAGCTGTGTAGCCAAGGATACCGAAGGACTTCAGGTAACAGCAGGCAATACGGTAACAGCCATCAAGAATCCTTATCTCAAGGCAAGTGAGTGGGGATGGCAGTCCGATCCGATCGGTCTGAGAGTTTCTCTTGTCGATCTGTATGACAGATACAGAAAGCCGCTCTTCATCGTTGAAAATGGATTAGGTGAAAAAGAAGAACTGATTCCTGACGGAAACGGCAGCTATACAGTCGATGATCAGGGACATATCGACTATTACAAAGGTCACTTCAAAGCAATGTATGACGCAATCGTTGAAGATGGCGTTGAGCTGCTCGGATATACCACATGGGCATGTATCGACCTCGTATCTGAATCCACAAAGCAGATGAGCAAGCGTTACGGCTTCATCTATGTAGATTGCGATGACTACGGAAACGGAACCTTCAACCGCTACAGAAAGAAGTCCTTCTGGTGGTATAAGGACATCATTGCAAGCAACGGCGCAAAGCTGTTTGAAGAAGAATAATAAGCATCATAAAAAAGCACTCAGCAGATCATGTTCAGATCTGAAAGTGCCTTTTTTCTTCGTCAGTCTTCAACCGGAATGCGGCAAAGCACTTCGCTTAACAGCTCGCTGAATACTTTTCCGCTTTTTTCGGCAGCCGCCAGAACCGCTTCATGGGAATGCGCCTTGGATGCAATGCCGGTTGCCATATTGGTGATGCAGGAAAGGCCGAGGATATGCATGCCGAGATAATTCGCTGCAGTTGCCTCAGGCACGGTGGACATGCCTACCGCATCTGCACCGAGTGCTTTATAAGCACGGATCTCTGCGGCAGTCTCATAGCACGGACCGCTGAAGTAGCCGTAAACGCCTGAGCGCAATGTGATGCTGAGTTCTTCTGCACATGTCATTGCCAGTTTTCTGAGTGAAACATCATAAACTTCCGTCATATCCGGGAAGCGGACACCGAAGCGTTCATCATTTTCCCCGATCAGTGAATTCGCTCCGATCATATTGATATGATCTTCAATCAGCATCAGATCACCCGGTGTAAATTGTGTATTGATACCGCCGCATGCATTGGTGATGACAATTGTTCTGATCCCCAGAAGATGCAGCACATAGACAGGGAAGCAGACCTGACGCATTGAAAGACCTTCGTAGTAATGAAAGCGGCCCTGCATGAAAACAATTTCTCTTCCCTTCAGTTTTCCGAAAACAAATCTTGCCGCATGTCCTGCAACATCTGAAACCGGGAAGTGGGGAACATCCGCATACGGGATATAATCAGCATTCTCAATCTGCTCGCCAAGACTCCCTAAACCGCTGCCGAGAATCACCGCAATCTTCGGTCTGTACGATGTTTTCTCACGGATCAGGTCAGCTGCCTGCATTGCATTTTCATATAGCATTTTTATAGTGGTTTGTACCCTTTCTTTTTCTTTGCCTCATCTGACAATCTTCAGAGTATGGTATTTAAAATGAGAAGAATATGAACATTTCCATTCTAAATGATGTGCATACAAATCGAAAAGACTTCTTCATCACCCGAAGGTTCATAAGAAGTTTCGATCTCTGTGAGAGCCTTCTGTTAATTATATTTATTTACGTTACTGTTCCTGAATTTTTCAAAAGCTATATCCTCTGTCGGTATTTCAGTCATCAGATAAGCACCGGTGTTTCATACAGCGTAGATTCTTCTTTTTTATTATTCATTAAATGAATAGATTTATATGTTTTATAAGCAATTCAAATATTATTGCTTTTCATTTATATTATTTCTGCCGGAGGTACATAACATGAAAAACAACCTGATTCTGAAAATTGCTTTATTGTCATGCTGCTTCGTAACAGCATCCGTCAACGCTGTTGCAGGAAACATTCCTGCCATGGCTGAGGCATTCCCGAATGTACCGCTCTCATTGATTGAGCTTTTAACAACAATCCCATCGCTGTTTTCCATGGCAGCTGTGCTGATTTCAAATAAAATTGCTTCTGCGATCGGTTATAAAAAGACTGTTCTTGCCGGCTGCATTTCCTCTGCAGCTGCTGGAACAATCCCGGTTATATTGAACAATGTTTATCTGATTCTGATCGCAAGAGCAATCTTCGGTTTCGGATGCGGTCTGATCTCTTCTTCCCTTCTGATTCTGATTGTCCGCTTCTTTGAGGGAGAAGAAAGAAGCCAGATGATCGGCTTACAGGGAAGTGCCGGCGGACTGGCTTCGCTTGTGACAACATTTGTTGCAGGAAGACTTCTTGTTTACGGATGGAATGTTTCCTTCCTTGTCTACCTCTGCGGCTTTGCTGTATTCCTGCTTGTCTTATTCTTCATTCCTCATACCGGCTCAATCAGAACTTCAGCAGCTGACAATGCAGAACACAAAGGAAAGCTGAATCTCTATTTCAACGGTCTGGTCATGTTTGTTTCTGTATTGACTGCAACTTTATTCGTCATCAAATGTGCTTCGCTTGCATCAATGAAGGATATATCGGGAAGCAGCACCGGAAGTCTTCTTGTCATGTGCATTTCAGCAGGCTCAATGATTGCCGGAGCCATTTACGGAAAGATGACAGCACATCTGAAAAAAATCTCACTTGCAGTGTTCGATCTGATCTGTGCTCTCGGATTCGTCGCCGCTTCATTTGCTTCAGGTTTCTTCATGATTGCACTCGGCGCCTTCCTTCTCGGATTCGGATATCTGGCCTTTGTACCATATCTGCAGGAAAGTGTTTCTTCCTATGGTGCAGAAGGAACAGCGGCTGTACTTGTCTTTCAGGGTCTCGGTGCTTTCGCAGCTCCGTATCTCGGTTCACTGTTATCAATTTTCAGTGAGTCGCTGAGTGTACAGTTCATTCTGGCAGCAGGCATCTTTGTGATCCTGGCACTCATTGCTTTTGTAACAGAAGGCAGAAAGGCTACTGCATAATCTTCTCAATTTCTTCCAGCAGCAACTCCACCGGCCGCATCAGGATCTGCTGCTTCTTGCGGATTAAATACATCTTTGCCTTCACTTCCGGGTCAAACGGACGGAAACATAAATCGGTTCCTTCGGTACGGATGATATCCTTCAGGCCGATCACATATCCGATTCCGTCTTCCGCCATCAAAGAGGCGTTGTAAAGAAGGCTGTATGTACCTGCAACATGGAACCTGCTCAAAGGCAGTCCGGGTATCAGTTCCTTCCCCGATCCGCGGTTGACAATCAACGGTTTATTCTTCAGATCCTGCTTCGGCCGGATCTTTTCTTTTTCTGCAAGCGGATCATCATTGCGCATATAAACTCCCATCACATCTTCATGAGGCAGTTTCATACTGATGTAGTTCTCTTCATCCACATCTCCGAAGATCAGTGCAAGGTCAATCAGTCCGTGCTCAAGCTGCCAGTTGAGATCTGCCTGGTCACCGCTTGAAATATGAATCCTGATCTGCGGAAATTTCTTCTTCAGCTCTGATGCGGCAAGCGTGATGTAATGAACGCCGGGCGTTTCACCGGCACCGACATAGATATCACCGGTCATTTCAGCCTGATCTGTTCTGATCTCATTTTCGGTTTTTGCAACAAGCTGCAGAATTTCTTCAGCTCTTACCTTCAGCAGCATCCCTTCATCCGTCAGCTGAAGTGTTTTTGAGCCGCGTATGAAAAGCTGTTTGCCGAGATGTTTTTCGAGATCTGCAATCTGTCTGGATAATGTAGGCTGGGAAATATGTATGACATCGGCTGCCGCTGAAAAGCTTCTTTCACGGCTGACAGCGAGAAAATATTCCAATACTCTGAGGTCCATATGATTCTCCTATAACTGCAGTATACTTCATTTCTGAATGTCAAAAGAAAAGAAACTGTCTGTTTCAGGCAGCTTCTTTGACTGTATTGATAATTCTTGTTCCGTACTTGTTGACCTTCTTTTTGCCCATTCCCTGAATTTCTCTCAGAGCAGCCTTTGTTGTCGGCTTCTTTTCGGCAATCTGGTTCAATGTTGCATCTGAGAAAATCGTATAGGCAGGTACATGTTCATTCAATGCAAGCATTGATCTCAGCTTTCTGAGACTGACAATGAGCGGATCATCGGTTGCTTTGGCAGTGATGAGATTCTTTCTTCTCATCCGGGTGATCTTCTTTGTGCCTTTCAGTACAGCAGCAGCGGAAGGATCGACTTTCAATACACGGTACTGGTCATCATTGATTCTGATATAGGATTGAACTTTCAGCTCTTTGATCAGGCCTTCGATTTCATGTCTTGGCTGATCTTTCATAATTCCGTAAACAGAAAGCTCATCGAATTTGCGTTCAATAATTCTGTCTGTTTCATTGCCCATCAGAACATCGCAGATCATCCCTGCTCCGTACATTTCCTTTGTGCGTATGATTGCACTTAAGATCTTCTGTGCATCCACCGTCATATCATCTTCGGCGAAATTGTCTTTGCATGAAGAGCAATGCCCGCAGTACTGTCTTGTCTTTTCTCCGAAATATTTGAGGATGTATTCTCTCAGGCATCCCTGTGCTTTCACATATCCGCCCATCTTCTTCAATCGTTCAAGATCGCGTTCTCTGATTTCTTCCTGCATATCTTCGGAATAATCCGGATTCGGTTCGGAATGTTCAATCAGAAACTTGTTCAGACGGATATCGGCAGGACTGTATAAAAGAATGCACTCTGCTTCTTCGCCATCCCTTCCTGCTCTGCCGGCTTCCTGATAATATGCTTCAAGGCTCATCGGCATGTGATAGTGAATGACAAATGAGACGTTCGATTTGTCAATTCCCATTCCGAAGGCATTGGTCGCAACGATGATTCTTGCCTGATCATTTGCAAAGCTTTCCTGATTTTCTTTTCGTTCCTTTTCGTCAAGTCCTGCATGATAGCGCACGGCGTTATATTTTCTTGCCTTCAGTAAATCTGTGACTTCTTCAACCGCTTTTCTTGTCGAGCAATAGACAATACCCGATCTGTCTTTATACTGTCTTAACAATTTCAGCAGATCATCATCCTTGTCTTTGGAATGGACAACTCCGAAATAAAGATTCGGGCGGTCAAACCCGGTGGTCAGTTTAAAAGGATCGATCAGTTTCAGAATATCTGTGATGTCTTCTTTGACTTTTTCAGTGGCGGTTGCCGTAAACGCACTGATGATCGGTCTTCTTTTCAGATACTTCAGGAATTCGACAATTTTCAGATAATCAGGACGGAAGTTCTGTCCCCATTGGGAAATGCAGTGTGCTTCATCCACGGCAACCATACTGACGGAAAGATTTGAAATGCATTCCAGAAAGCGCTCTGTGAGAAGGCGCTCCGGCGCAACGTAGACAATTTTGTATTTCCCGTTCTGAAGATTTGAAAGAGCTTTGAAAAACTGCGGCGCACTTAATGAGCTGTTGAGAAAAGCAGCCGGAATTCCAGCCTGCACAAGTGAAGTCACCTGATCCTTCATTAATGAAATCAACGGAGAAATCACAATCGTGATTCCTTCCATGCACATGGCAGGCACCTGATAGCAGATTGATTTTCCGGCACCTGTAGGCATGACGGCAAGAACATCTCTGCCGTTTAAAATCGCATTGACGACTTCACTTTGTCCTGGCCGGAATGAATCATAGCCGTAATATGTTTTCAGAATTCCTTCGGGACGCATGGCTTTATTTTAGTTAAACTCTGACGAAATAGATATTCTTTTTTACAAGATAATCCTGAAAGGTGGAGACAAGGCATCGTGAATCATCATGTTTTCTCAGATATTGCTTAAAGCAAAGACTGAAAGATGCGTTTTCAGCATCGAAATATACATGTTTCATAACAGGATATCAATCAGGAACAGCTTTTGAGCACCGCAGTATACAAGCAGGTCCAAAAAAGCCGACCTAATTCAGTCAGCTTTACAAGGTAGATCACAATTATATGATTCTAATATAGTAGGTATTTTTCCCGACACCTTCCCGTTTCAGCTCACCAAAAGCCACCAGCTTTCGCAAAGCACCTTCAACAGAGCTTAGACTAAGTGCCGGACACAGTTCACGAATATCCTGCTTGGTGAAACGCCCGATTTTATTTTGCGATGCAAGACGGACGGTTTCCAATGCAGAGAGTTTATGCTCCACCAGAGCAAAACGATCAGCGAAATCTTTATACGCTGCCAGAATTGTACCGAGAAGATATTTGATGAACGGAATCGGATCATCACTGCCTTCATGCCAGCCAATCTGTGAAGCTGCCAGAGCCTCATAATACAAGTCTTTGTTTTTGGCGATTCTTGCTTCCAGGGAAATATATTTTCCTACATAGAAGCCACATTGATAGAGAAGCAGTGTTGTCAACAATCGACTCATACGACCGTTTCCATCGTTGAATGGATGAATACATAGGAAATCGTGGATGAAGACAGGAATGGCGATCAGCGGCTCCAGTTCCATGTTTCCGATTACACGATTGTATTCCTCGCAGATTCGATCCAGTGCGCACGGAGTCTCATATGGCGCCAGGGGTGTGAACAATATCGCTGTATGCCCGTCAGGATAAGCAGCACTGATATAATTCTGAACGTTCTTGGTCTGACCTGCGACAGGATTGTTCGTATGGCTGTACAGAATCTTATGTAGCTGCAGAATATAATTCCTCGTGATCGGAATAATGTCGAAGTTCTCGTGAATGACAGAAAGAACATCACGATATCCGGCAATTTCCTGTTCGCTTCTGTTTTTTGGTGTTGTTTTTTGCTCGACAAGCTGCCGGATTCGGGTATCTGTTGTTACGATGCCTTCAATCGCATTGGATGCCTCGGTGCTTTGGATTTTGGCGATTTCTACAAGCTTTTCAAGTTCTTCCGGTCGCTGTTTCAGATACATCTCCTGTTTTCCGGCTTCCTTATAGATTGCCGCAATCAATCCCAGTACCTCAGAATCCCATTTTTGCCGGTTAATTTCTGCATAGTCAAAGTTCCGCATACCCTTACCCCACACTTCTTTCCCTTATATTTTATTTAAATTTAAGGGAATCAACAAGTGATTAAGGGAATACGCATTCAATCGAGGCAAAAAGAAAAAAACAGCCGCAGACAGTTGCAGCCGTGATCAGATCAGTTGAATACTCTGGATTTTTTGAGACGCTCGTAAATCAGCGGAATGACAATCAGGCACATGATCATGGTCGGGATCATATACCATGCATTGTAGGTGAAGCTTCCCCACCACGGTGTTGCCCAGAATACGGTTCCTGCCACAACATGGAGAGCAAGACGGACAAGGTTTGTCACAGCGACGCCGCTGTAGAAATATTTGAAGTTGGGGAACAGTGACGCAAGGCCATAGATTCCGAAGGCAACCGGATATTCCATCAGGAACTGAATGGCAACCTGCCAGGGCGCAAAGCCGTCGGAGTTCTGAACGACATAGACCTTACCGGTCATAAACATCATCAGAACACAAAGCAGACAGACTGCAGTTCCTTTCTTCCATCCCAGATGATAGGAACATAACAGCAGCGGAATCACGCTGAGACCGAGTGAACCGCCGTTAGGCATCTGGAAAAGGCCGATTGTGTTGGAAAGCCAGTCGAAGACGAAGAAGAGTGCGAGATACATACCCATGTATGCAATGTCGCGGATCTGGTTGTTTCTCATAAAAAATACACCTCCGATTTGAACATAGAGGCGTAAAGAGTATTTGAACTCCCTACGCTAGTATTACCTAGATCAGGTGATAAGGGACTGTCTCAGTGCATGTGCACACCCCTGTTCACGTTTGAAATTATAGCATTCTCAGCATAGTTGTAAACAAAAAGCCTTCTTTACATCGAAGGCTTTACTGAAACTATTCGTAAGTATATTCGGTATAGATAAGCAGCTGATTCTCTTTGCCGTAGCGTGCACTTGAAACAATCAGTCCTTTGTCATTGTATGTGAATTCAGTGTGGTTCTCTTCAACACCTGCATCTGAAACATAGATGATGGAGATCAGCTTTCCGCTTTCATCATAGCCGAGCTTATAATCGTAGGAAAGCTTTGTTCCTTCTGTTTCATCCACATAGGAAATCATCGTATTCTGATCTTCGGAATCATATTTGAAATCAGCAGTCATCACAGCAACTGCATCTGCTGTTTTCTTTTCACCTGCATAGCGTGTGATCTTCTGAATTCTTCCGTCTTCGTATGTATAGTCCGTATATGTTCCGTTTCCGATTTTCGCAATTCTCTTTTTCTTATTGTTATAACGGTAGCTGTAGGTCACGGCACCGACCTTATTGCCATCAGCATCCAGATTATAGGATGTGCATTTGTTTTCTTTTGCATCCCATTCGATGACACCGGTGACAGTATTCTCACCGACTGCAGCTTTCAGATCATCGACAGATGTGTATTTGCCTTCTCCTGCCACATACATCACCTGTGTCCGTTTGGTATATCCAGCCTTTTTAAAGGCATCTTCATATGTATAGTAACTTTCTGCCGTATAGCCGGAAGGCTTTGAAGAACAGCCGGCAATGAATATGCAGAATATCATCAAAACAGCCGTCAGAACTGCTGTTATATTTTTCTTCATCATCTTTTCCTCTACCCAGGGATATCTTTATCATACATTTTTGCACAAAAATGGCAATAAAAAGCGAAAGACCGGAATTGCCCATATTCCGGTCTGTCTCTTCACTCTGCATGCCGTCTTTTGAGGAGGACACGGCCATGCGTCTGATCCGCATCTTCATTGCCCATATGAATTGCGGATCTGCCAACTCGCCCGTAAGGAGTATTTGATTAAGGAAAGAGTCCGTTTGAGTTAGCTTACGTTAACTATAATAACAGATGACCAAGTTAGATGCAACTAATTTTGTGAATTATTTTTTATTTGATGATTTCGAATTTCCTGAATGCCTTTGAAAGGCCGTGATCCTGAATATCTGCAGTCACATAATCTGCGATCTGCTTCAGTTCTTCTGCGCCATTGCCCATGCAGATGCCGACTGCACAAGCCTCAAGCATACTGGCATCATTCATCGAATCTCCGAATCCGTATGTATCTTTCATATCACCGCCAAGCATTTCAACAGCTTTGCGGATACCATCGCCTTTGGTAACCCCGGCCATTGTCACTTCACCGGCAGATCTTGAGCCTCTGCCATAGGAAGCAGTTGTCGATACATAGTTCAGCTTCGGATTCAGCTTTTTGATGAATTCCTTTTCTGTTTCTTCATCGGGAAGGTCAACATCGATTTCCAGAATATCTGCCCCGTCCCAGTCTTCGATTCGTTTTAAATTCTTCGCAAAGCCGAAGCTTCCCGATTTCTTTTCATATTCAATCCATAATTGATACTGTTCTTCGGAAGCGTAGAAATCCGTCAGACTCGACATCAGCATTTCGCCTTTCAGCTCTTCAAGGATCAGATGTTTCAGCTCCTTCAGCAGTTCGGGATCAATCGGTCTGTACAGAGGTTCCAGTCCGTTGATGATAATCCCGGCACCGTCTGAAAAAACATAGCCGTCCATACCGATCTCCATATATTCAGAAAGACCTCCGAAATTTCTTCCCGAACAGATAAAACATCCGTATCCGTTTTCTTTTGCCTGCTTCAATGCATTCAGTGTATCTTCACTGATCTTCTGGGTTACGGTTGAATCAACGAGTGTTCCGTCGATATCAAGAAACAGATAGCCTTTCATAGTTCATCCTCTCTTTGCACATTCCTGAACTGCATTCAGCAGTGATTGAAAACCTTCACTCTGATGCATGTCACTGCGATAGATCATATAATACTGACGTTTCATTTCAATCCCTTTGACTTTGATTAAATGAAGTTTCTTTTTACGAAGTGATTTTTCAATCAGTCTCAAAGGAAGACAGACAATCCCGGCACCATCCCTGGCAAGTGTAATTAATGAAAGATCCGATCTGCTTTCAACAAACGGATCAACTTCAACGCTTCGTTTTGTCACAGCCGCTTCAAAGGCGCTTCTGCATCCAGATCCCTTTTCTCTCAACAGAAGTCTTTCACTTAGTAACATTCCTAGATTGAGCGATGTTTCCCTTGTATAGGAATCAGAAGCTGCAAAGACATATTCTTCTTTATATAGAGGAAGATATGTCATTCCTGTTTCATCCGAGTTGTGATCGGCAATAGAAAGATCGCATTCATGATTTTTAAGCATCCTGAGTGCTGACTCACTGTCGCAGCAGACAAATGAAACAAGAGATTCATCCATCACTCTTTTCACAATCGAAGGCAGAAAGATTTCAGAAGCTGTATCATTCAATGCAATTCTGAATTCTTCTTTGACCGGCTGTTCATGCAGAGCATTCCAGGCTCTGTCATATTGTTCCAGAATCACATCTGCATACTGACGCAGTCTTCTTCCCTGCTCACTCAGTTCAAGCGTTTTCCCATGGCGCACAAACAGTTTTGTCTTATATTCCTTTTCCAGTGATGACACAGCTGCACTGACTGCCGGCTGACTCATTTCAAGCACCCTCGCAGCTTCCGACATGGATTGCTGCTCACATACTTCCATAAAGATTTCCAATGCTCGTTTCGACATAATATAAGCAACCTTTTATATATATGAAGTATACATAATAAATCGCTTATATCAAAATAAAGATCCACCAGCCGAGCCGGTGGTTTTTCACAATACGGGCAATAAGCCCTCATATTACTGGCAGCGCCCAGAGGCGCATGTACGGTCTGCCACTCGCAAACTACCTCTTCTTCCCGTCTAACGGGTCTCCGAGATCAAGCGTCAGCTGATCCGCTGCTTTATCTTCTTCCAGCTGGTGTGCTATATATTCCTGTATCTTCTTTGTATTCTTTCCGACCGTGTCAACTTATACCGATTCTAACAGTAAACAATTTTGTGGATGACAAACACGATAAATACTAGTGATTTCG
>JAUNEN010000179.1 GCA_030525525.1 Erysipelotrichaceae bacterium | reverse complement strand
TACCGCATTTTTTTTCAATATCGGTAAAAACAGAATCCACATACTCAGTATTTTCTTTGACGTGCTTATAGGAATAAATAATTCGCTGAGCTTCATTCAAGTCCGAAAAAATCCCAACATGCAGAATTGCAGAATCTTCGGTTGCAGGCTCATTTTTTAAAAAAGGATATTTCTTTTCTAATGACAGCAGATGGGATTTTTCACTGATATAGATTCGACACGAGTTCTTAAACTCCCTTTTTCTTTGCCTATATTCAGCACTTATATACATTTCCATGCCTTACCTCCATCTGCGTGGCGTTCCGCCACGTAACTTATTCAATAATTGCCTGCAGCTGACAGATTAATTCCTGTAGCTGTGTTTTTATATCTGCGATCTCGTTTGAATTGAACTGTGAAAGAATATCCGCATCAAAACCAGAAGCTTGTTTTTTCAATGTACGGATTGCTTTTTTAAATCCTTTCATAGTTTTTTCTTCCTCGCTCATTTCTCGGCTTCTACAATTCTGCTCATTTTTGCCTTTTGATAAGCCTGTCTCAGCAAGAAAATCTTTGATGAAGTGTTCAGCAATCCCAGTCTTTTCAGCTATAACAGTGCATGTACGAACCCCAACAGGCCACGTGTATTTGCCATCTTTTTCCAAAGATTTCAGACAGCTTAATGTATAACGGATAACTTCCCGCTTTTCTTGAGCAGAAAGATTTCTCTGATGATTTGCACTAATAATGAGAAGGCCAATAGCATCTTCATTTTTAGGATTGTCAATTACTGTCAGAGGAACACGCCCGGTTATATCCATTCCATGGTAAACATAGTTTTTCTTGCAGGTCATCAGTTTCTGCAGAGCAAGAAGCCGCCTATGACCTGATATCAGTACATACTTGTCACCGCATCGGTAAGCAACAAGATCATGCAACAATCCGTTTTCTTCAATGTTACTTGCAAGGAGATCAATTCCCTCCGAATCTGTGCTGAATTTATTATTCGGATTTGGTTTTACTTCTTCAATTTCGGCGAGAAAGACTTTCGTTGTTTTTTTCTTCTCGATAAAATCTTCCCCAGTCTGATCACCGAGAATACCGCGAAGATCATATTGCCCATAAATACTCATTCCTCCATTCCTCCAATAACCTCTGCTATAAAATTTCTGTAATCTGCTGCAACACCAGATTTTGTGTCATTAATCAGCAAATTATGGGTGAAACCAGCTTCCTTAACTGGCTTGTTCTGCGTCCGAATTGTTGTGATATATACATTTCTTCCGTAAGCGTCACGGATCTGTCTGATCATCTCTTTATCGATATTGAGACGATCTATTTTTGTCAGTAGAATCCTGTATTTTAACGGTTTAACCTCTTCAAGGTCATCAAGTACCATCGATATATCTTCCAGGGTAGCTTTGATAGAATTAATGGCCCCATATTCAATATTCGTCGGAATAATAATTTCATCTGCACAGACAATCGTGTTCATTGGAAATAAGTGAAAATATGGATTATTGTCGATAATCACTTCATCATAATCATACGGATAAACATGTTTCAGTGCTCTCTGCAGTCTCACAGGATACGAAGTCATCGGATTCATCATCAACTGATTCATAGTATGGTTTAAATCGCCGTTGCTCGGTATCATATCCAGGTTCTCGATTTTCGTATGCCAGATACAGTTACGTACCAGATCAGGCTTCACCATCACCGTTGAGATATTCTTCTTTCCATCAATAATCTGTTTGATATCTTCCTCTTCAAACAGTAATTTTGTGGCACAGCTCTGAGGATCCCCATCAATCAATAGGGTCTGTTTACCTGCCTTCGCAAAACCTGCCGCAAGCTGAACCGCGGTGATTGTTTTAGCTACCCCACCTTTTTCATTCAGAATTGTTCTGATCATCTTCCTTCTCCGTTCCCCTTAAGCTCTATAGAAATAGTCGTTTTCGATATTGCGCTCTTTACAGAAATCCTGCATTCGGCGATTAATATCTAAAGCACTGCCTTCAATCATGATCATCATGAACAGATCCGCTTCACTGACTTCCGGATAATGCTGATGTATACGGCCTAGGTATTCGCACTGGCTGTCTTCCAGCTGATACTCAACTGTTATCTTCTTCATCTCTTCATCCCCTTCTATGATTGTTTCTTGTAATTTTTCTATAACCTCTTCAGCAAGCTGCCGTTCAATACCGAGTCCACTTACGGTCTTGGGCCAATCATATGATCCAAGATTCTCAACAAGATATCGCATATGGCCTCTTAGCTTTCTGAGTTCTTTTGTCGCATCTGCTGCCTTTCTTTCCTCATCAGTCAGATTCTTCTTTTTGGTCCGTGATGATTTGGATTCACAGTATTGCCTGACATATGAACTGGAAATGCCGGTCATCTCCGAAATCAATTCAAAAGTTCTGCCTTTTGGCTTTGTACCCTGCTGCTTTTGTAGGTCAAGCAGACGAAGTGCCGCTTCAATAATCGAATCCTTGATCTTTCCGGAGTAATCCAAACCATCATTCAGTTTGAAGATCAGTTGAAAACGATTCAGATCCTCTTCATTCACTTCTTCTGGCAAATGTGGAATCTCGCCCTTGAACGTGTTCAAATCCACATAGAATTCCTTGCCATTGCTCTCTGATGACCATGGATCGTTTACACGAACTTTGAATCCTTCACAAATCAGCATCGCCATACTATGCTTTTACCTCCTTCATCATGGAATCCCATATACTGGTAAATCCAAATCTCAATAACGGCTTATCCTCAGTTGTCTTGAAAACGACAATTTCATAGTTCCCCAATTCGCTAAAGTTCTGTGCCCATTTAAGAGCTTCAGCCAATGTAGATACATATTTCCGATCTGC
>JAUNEN010000178.1 GCA_030525525.1 Erysipelotrichaceae bacterium | reverse complement strand
ATTTTCAAAAAATACACTGATAACAGACAGCTTACTTTCATTTACAATAGATGTAGAAATACAGAGGATAAACCATGAGTGCAATTGATTGGGTGACGACGATCTATAAAATCATTACAGATCTGCTTTTTATCATCGGCATCTGGAAGATTTTTAAAAAATGCGGAGGCAAGGGATGGCATGCATTGATACCCGGCTACCGCTATTACAGACTCGGTATCATCGGCGGCAGGGAAACAGACGGTATCATGGCGCTTTTCATGGATCTGTTTGACATAACAGTCCGGATATTTGCAAATAGTATATCTGAAGAAAGTGCTATGTATGATCCGGTCATCATGATTTCTCTTGCCCTCAGCATCGCAGCATTTGTATACAAGATCAGAGTGATTTCAGGTGTGGTCAGAACCTTCCGGGCAGGCCGGAAGTGGCTGATTATCTGGATCCTTTTACCCTGGCTCGGTGCTCTGGTGTTTGGCTTCTCTGAAAACTTCAGACCGGTGGATCTCGGTATTTATGATGAGGATGAACTGTTAGCGGGTACGGCTGCGGCTGAGATTGCGGCTCCGGTTGACGATGATCCGAGCGATGACGGTCTGGTGATTCATTTGCGCAGCAGAACGGTCCGCTCGCACGGCCGCAAGCGTTTACTCCTCAAGGATATCAACCTGACGATTCCGGACGGCTCGCTGGTGTTGCTGCTGGGAGGATCGGGTGCCGGTAAGACAACGCTCATCAATGCATTGATCGGCTATGAGAAGGCAGACGCAAAGATTACACTCTCAGGCATTGATATCTATAAGCATTACAAAGAGATGAAACACAGAATCGGCTACGTTCCCCAGCAGGATCTGCTGAGGCAGAATGATACCGTTCTGAGTACACTGCAGGACGCTGCCAGATTCAGACTTCCGAAAAATATCTCCGCTGCCGAAAGAGAAGCGAGAGTCAATGATGTGATTGAAACACTCGGCTTAAGCGGCAGAGCGCAGGGCCTTGTTGCCAAAAAATCAGGCGGTCAGAAAAAACGTATTTCGATCGGTATGGAACTGATCAGCGATCCGCAGCTGTTTATTCTTGATGAACCGGACTCCGGACTGGATGGCGTCATTGCAAGAGAGCTGTTTGAAAGGCTGCGCCAGATTGCCGATCAGGGGAAAATCGTTATCGCCATTACCCATACACCGGATCGTGTTGTCGATCTTTTCGATAAGGTCATTGTCCTTGCCAGAGACTCCGGCAAAGTCGGCAGACTTGCTTTCTACGGATCACCCGATGAAGCACGTGAATTCTTTGAACGGGATACGATGGAGCGGATTGTCATGACCGTCAATAGTGAATCGGAAGGCGGCGAAGGCAGAGCCGATGAGATCATTGCAAAATTCGCTGAACGGACAGCGGAAGGAAGGCAGGTGAACCATGACAAATCAGCTTAAATACCGCGGCAGGTTTGCACAGGTTGGTATCTACCTCGGCAAAATGCTCAGAATGTTTATTTATCAGAATGACTGGAAGCTTCTTCCGATGGCTGCTCTGATCGGAGGTCTGGTTACATTTGCGGCTGGAAACAATATGTTTGTCACCCAGGAGGGAACGATGAACGGGTGTTTCTCACTTGCCTGCGTGTGTCTTTGGAACGGGTGCTTCAATTCCATTCAGGTCATCTGCCGCGAGCGTCCGATTGTCAAGCGCGAACATCGCTCCGGTGCCCATATCAGCTCATATATCGCAGCTCATATGATTTATCAGATGCTCTTGTGTCTTGCCCAGACAGGCATCATTCTTGCGATCTGCAGATTTGCCGGAATCAAATATCCTGCGCATGGGCTGGTGACGGATTACTTTGTGGTTGATTTCGGAATCTCGATGTTTCTGGTCACCTATGCGGCGGATATGATGTCGCTGTTTGTTTCGGCAGCCGTCAAAAATACAACTGCCGCAATGACCGTCATGCCCTTTATCATGATGTTCCAGCTGATTTTCTCAGGCAGTCTGATCCCGTTAAGTGGACCGGCTGAATTTGTAACAGACTTTACCATCACAAAGTGGGGAGTCAACAGCCTATGCACGCTGGGAGATTTCAACAGCCAGCCGATGGTTTCACTGTGGAATATGATCTGGAAATTCAGATCATTTGAACTGGAAGGTCAGAAGCCGATTGAGTTTGTTACTGACTACATCCGCAAAAACGGAAAGCTTGACTGGTTCCTTCAGGAATCGGGAAGCTATACGATGAATCCTGCTTATGAGTATACGGCAGCCAATGTGCTGCATTGCTGGACAGTACTCGGTATTATGATTGCTGTATTTGCACTTGCTGCTGTCATCATTCTGCAGTTCATCGACCGCGACAGACGCTGAGAAACGGTTTGGAATCCCGGTTGAAATCAGATACTGAACTAAAATAGTATTCTGTAAGCAGAACGTTCATGCAGAACACAGAAAGGCTACAATATGATCGAAATTGCATTCGAGGATCTTCCCGATGACTGGAAGTGTCCGAGATGCCGTCAGGGCAAAGATAAGTTCAACGCAGCCTGATACAGAATCTGAAATATCCGAAAGGAAAGATCCATTGAACAAATGGGTCTTTTTTGACGTGCATCATGATAATCATTCAGACGGATCGGCCACTCATAAAACTGTAAAAACGATATACAATAAAGTCAGATATTTCTCAGCAACAATGAAATACAGGTCATCTTACAGCATTTGATGCCGATGTGCACAGAAAGCATGGCAGTTTTTCTGCACATGAAATCAATTTGAATATCATTGTCAAAAGAAAAGACCTGCAAAAGACAGGAGAGTAAGCTCGAAAACTCATGTCATGCAATGACGATATCTGCAGGTCAATGCAC
>JAUNEN010000177.1 GCA_030525525.1 Erysipelotrichaceae bacterium | reverse complement strand
GTCCGAAAGTGCTCCTTTTTGTATGTGCCCTGATCAAATGAAAAAGACCTCGTGAGAGATCTTTGAGATGAATTCCTGAATGATTCGGTTCACTCAATATGATGCACGGCGTTAAAGAGTTTTTCTTTGACCTGGTCATATGTAAAGAAGCGGCTTTCATCCGGATCTGCCATGATCCTGATATCGTAAAGACCGGAATCAGTATCGTGATATTCCCCGTTGAACGGGGCATCGGCGATTGAATAACAGTCAAAAGCATCAAATCTTTCAATGAAGAAAATGCCTTTGACTCCGATTTTCGGATCGGAATATTCATCAGGCAGGTAGCCGACATATTTCGTTTTCAGCTCTTCAGGTGTATAAGAGCTGATCGGCTGCCCGAAGCGGTCTTTCAGACCGTCATTCAGATTGAAAATGCTGAAATATTCCGATGCAGGAATATAACCGCCTGATTTGAAGATTCTGACTTCACTCACTCCAAAGAGATCGCCATACAATACTTCATTCACATGCACTGTCAGAAATGTTGAAATTTCGACAGATACTTCAGAAAATACAAAATCCGTCACTTCGCCATAAATCACGGCATCGGTATGTTCAAGGATTTCATCCAGTGATTCATCATAGCCATCATAGCAAACCACCGGTGAAAGCGTGTAAATCAGATCATTTGATCCGGACGGCATACCGCGGTATACAGGTGTCGGATCATTTTCGGATAACGTTTCATGACTCTTTGCCGCAGAGGTACATCCGCAGCTGACACACAGAACAAAACTGCTAAACACCTTCAGAATCTGTTTCATATAAATCACCCTTCGTAAATATTGTGTACTGAAATGCTTCAATATTACAGATAATTGATTGAAAATTACCTTTAATAAAAAAATATGAATGAAATGTCTGTTTTTAAAATCATGAAATTTCACGTTGAATTCATGAAATATTAAAGTTAGACTTTTCTTAGGAAAGATATGCTTCCGGTAAGTGATTTCATAAATGAAACAATGACCGGAAGAAAAACGTCATCATTATGACGAAGAGGTATTTGAATGAGACCGAAAAAATTTCTGAGTATTTTATCAACGATTTCGTTATTTTTCATCGGCGGCTGTTCTGCAGAACCGCAGTCGCTCGCAGATGAGCCTTATGAACCTGTTGAATATCAGCTGTATCCGCCGGCACCGGATGGCGGATATGTGGGTGATACGATGCCGTATGTAACTGATGAAGGAACACTCGAATTGTATTATCTTTACGATACCGATCATAACGGGCAGGGGTATCATCCGATCTATAGGTTTGATACGGAAGACTTCAGCGGCTATGAAGACCGCGGTATGATGCTGAATTTCGGATTAATGTCCGATCCTGATCCGGCCCTGGGAACAGGATCAGTGATGAAGGATCATGACGGTTTATATCATCTTTTCTATACCGGACATAATGATGCCGGCAATGGCGGCAAAGGAAAAGAGTGTGTGATGCACGCGACCAGCGAAGACCGTGAAAACTGGGTCAAGCATCCGGAATATACATTCTTCGCACCGGAGAACTGCTCAAAGGATGATTTCCGTGATCCGGAAGTATTCTGGTGTGAGGAAGATCAGTGCTGGTGGATGCTGATGGCCGCCAGAGATGTAGAACGCGGCGGAATTGTCGCAAAGTTCACATCAGATGATCTGAAGACATGGAATTATGAGGGTCCGCTCTATGCACCGATGGCACAGTATATGCTTGAATGTCCCGATCTCTTTGAGATCAACGGAACATGGTATCTGACATACAGCTGGGATTGTGTCACATATTATGCAGTCGGCGAATCGATGAACGGTCCGTTTACTGCACCGGCTGATAATATTCTCGACGGTAAAGGACTGATGGATGGGGCAGGGTTTGTCTTCTATGCAGCAAAAACTGCTGAAATGAATGATGATGTGTATCTGTGCGGCTGGCTTGGAAGGGCAGCTCTTACTTCAGATTCCGGTATGTATCAATGGGCAGGAAATATACTGAATCATGAGCTTGTTCAGCATGATGACGGTACACTCGGCGTCAAAGCTCCTGAACAGTTTGATACTTACTTTACACAGACAAAACCGTTCAAAGCAGTGAAGAAGCAGGGCAATGTGAAGATCAAAAACAATAATGTTGATCTTGAATCAAAAGATGATACATATGCTCTGGCTGATTTCGGAACACGTCCGGCATCCATGACCCTTGAATGCGATGTGACATTTGATGAAGGAATGTATGCAGGATTTGCATTCGGCGGCAGTGAAAATGATCCGACTTACACTGCATTATGTCTGGATTCAGAAAGAAATCTGATTCATTATGAAGGCTATGAAATCGATCAGCTGGCGCAGTTTGATCCGCAGGCAGTTACGAAGTTCGATTTCTCCAAGAGTGCAACTCATCATGTCAAACTGGTATGTGAAAATGAAGTCGTTGTACTCTATATTGATGACGAGAAGGCACTCAGCTCACGTATCGCACAGGGCACTAACGGCGGGCATATCGGTGTATTTGCAGATGGCGGCAAAGCTTCATTTACAAACATCACAATGAGTCTTCCGAACTGAAATCTTCAGAAGAAACTGAAAGCTCCGCAAAATGAATGAAAGTTCATGCGGAGCTTTTTATGTGTTTATACAAAGTGAAAACAAAATCGATTTCAGAAGATTTCTCAGATTCTGATTGAGCGGATCATGAATAGCTTCCGGATGATCTGTGTAATTTCTTTCGGTGAGTGCTTCATGTCGTTGATAAGCCAGGACAGAATGAGGCCGTATGCACCTGATGCAGTTGTGATCAGATAAAGATAGATTTCGTCATCACTGCAGCCGATCTGCTTCTTTAATTCAT
>JAUNEN010000176.1 GCA_030525525.1 Erysipelotrichaceae bacterium | reverse complement strand
TCATTGGCAAAACAATACTCCCCGATTTTTGTGATTGTACCGGGAATTGTGACTTTCGTAATTTTGTCATTGTCTCTGAAAACACTTGCGGCAATCTCACTGACTGTAAATTCACCGTAAACAGACGGAACAATGACTTCAGAATCTGTTCCGTAATATTCGGTAATTTTGACATAGCTGCCGTTCAGCTCCTCAAATTTATATTCTGCTGTTGTATATTCAGTCGCCATGATACCGTCAGCCGGTTCAGGTTCTTCCGGTGATGCAGCAGGCTGATCCGTTTCAGCAGGCACCGGCTCAGGTTCCTCTGTGCTTTGCTCAGTTTCCTCCTGCGGTTCTTCTGGCGGAACTTCTTCATCAGAAGTAATTTCTTCAGATTCAGTTATTTCTTCATTTTCTGTTTGGTTTTGTTCTTCCGCAAATACAGTCATACTCTGCGGAATCATTAAAAAGAATGAAATCAATAATAACATTATTCTCCGAAGCATCGTCCTGGCCCCCTTTATAAATCAAAATCATTGTATCATCAAATGAGTGCGATCAATCAAAGCGAAGGGATTATCAGTACATCAGCGTATAGTAAGCTATCCTTTTTAGCAGGAAACTCTCATTTTTTTGAAGTTGTCGTTCAGGAATACTCATCAATCAGAAGATAAAATTTGTTCGGGTGCTCTAATGCACTGAATAAATCTGATCATCAGCAAATCAATTCACTTCTGATACAGAATCATCTCTTTCAATCTTTCTGATCAAGGTATCTTTTCCGATACCGGGTATCCTGAATGATCGTACTTGCATGTATGTTCAATCGGTCATATATTTGAATCGGTTCAAAAATATGACTGTGAGTGAGAGTATGGAAAAACAGACAACACTGGAAGAAAGATTCGGATTATGTCCATATGCAACGGCACAGAGCTTGATCTCAGGCAAGTGGGCAGTATTGATTCTTCATTATCTGGAAGAAGGTCCCATCCGCTTCAATGAGCTATTACGAAAAATGCCGAAGATGACTCATGCAACATTATCCGTTCAATTGAAATCTCTTGAAGAATATGGACTTGTAAAGCGTGTTCAGTATGAAGCAATCCCTCCGAAAGTTGAATATTCACTGACTGAGATCGGAAAGAAGTTTCATCCTGTCATCGAGGCAATGGAGCGCTTTGGAAATGAATATATTGAAGAAATGAAAAAAGGTGAAAAAGAATGAATTTTACAGGAACTGTATACAGACCTCCCTATGAAGCAAATTCCCTTCTGCTTGAAGTAACACATGGATGCAGCCACAACAAATGCACATTCTGTTATATGTATCCGGATGTGAAGTTTGCTGTATGTCCGATTGAACAGATCGAAGCCGACATCGATGAAGCTGCTGTTTATTATCCGGAAGTGACAAGAGTCTTTCTGGAACACGGGGATGCATTTGTATTGTCTGCAGAGCGTTTACTGAAGATTGCCGATCTGATTCATCAGAAGCTTCCGAAAGTCAAAACAATCGCAATGTACGCATCAATACAGAACATTAAAAACAAGACAGATGCTGAATTAAGAAGACTGGCGGATGCCGGCATCGGCGGTCTTGATATCGGTGTTGAAAGCGGTCTGGATGAAGCGCTTGTCTATATGAACAAAGGCCATACAGCCAAAGAGGCAAAAGAACAGCTGCTGCGTTTAACAAAAGCAGGCATTGAGTACAGCTTCAATGCAATCCTTGGGTGTGCCGGGGCAGATCTCTGGAAAGAGAATGCTGATGCGACAGCAGATTTAATCAATGCCGTTCAGCCTCACCTTCTCTTCATCGGAACACTGCATGCTTCAAAGGGATGCAGACTATATGAAGATATGAAAAACGGCACATTCAAAGAATGCACCATCGGTCAGCTGCTTGATGAACAGCAGCGGCTGATCGAAAGACTTGATCTTCAGGATACCATCTATTTCGGCTCACACCCTTCCAACATCGCACCCATGCAGGCAAGACTTCCGAAACATAAACAGGAAATGATTCATTACATCGAAGATACACGCAAAGATCTCAAAGCTCACCTTGACGAATATCCCTTGCGTGGTTCGGAAGGTTCCATTTTAAACAGATAAAAAAAGAAAGAAGGAGAAAAAAGAAAATGAATGAAACACTGACAACACTTAAAACACGCAGAAGCTGCCGTGCCTACAAGCCTAAACATGTTGAAGACGAAAAGATCAAAGCAATCGTTGAAGCAGGTACCTATGCACCTACCGGTATGGGCAAGCAGTCACCGATCATTCTTGTCATCAAGGATGAAGAGATTAAAAACAAGCTTGCAAAGATCAATGCAGCTGTCATGGGTGCAGATATGGATCCCTTCTATGGAGCACCGGATCTGATCGTTGTTCTTGCAAACAAGGACATCCCTACTTACCTCTATGATGGTTCTCTTGTTATGGGCAATATGCTGAATGCGGCAGCTTCCCTTGGTGTTGCAAGCTGCTGGATTCACCGTGCAAAAGAAGAATTTGAAAGCGAAGAAGGGAAAGAAATCCTGAAGAAGCTCGGAATCGAAGGAAACTATGAAGGAATCGGCAATCTGATTCTCGGCTATGCAGCTAATCCTGATGCAAAAGCCGCAGCCAGAAAAGACAACTACGTTTACTGCATCTGAATCCTTCAATCACTGTAATGACTTAAAAGCAGGCAACCCAGCCTGCTTTTAATATACCGGTTCAATTGTTTTCCTCAGACAGGGTACGTGTTTTAGGTAAACTTTTGTGATTGATTGTATTCGAGGTTGATTGTGCCAGTCAGCTGAAAGTAAAGGCAGACCTTGTTTTCAATATTTTTTCTGCTAAAATCATTTCGAAGGAACTGGGTTTTCTACCACTTGCTTAAATGCTTGAGTGGCTTGCTCGGTTCCTTTTTAAT
>JAUNEN010000022.1 GCA_030525525.1 Erysipelotrichaceae bacterium | reverse complement strand
TGGACAGCTGCTGTTGTCAGCGATCACGTGACCATGGAGGATCTATGCATCATCAACGATGCCGGCCATCCCGAAGTCAAGGGACAGGAAGTTGCATTGACTGTATACGGCGATGATTTCCATATGAACCGCTGCCGGCTGACTTCCACCCAGGACACACTGTTCGTCGGTCCCCTTCCCAAGGATCTCATCGAGCGCTATGACGGTTTCCTTACGGATGATCTGAGACAGGATAAATACTGCCGGCAGTATTTCAATGACTGCCTGATTGAAGGAACAGTCGATTTCATCTTCGGCTGCGGCGAAACAGTATTTGAAAACTGCGAGATCCGCTCAATCTATGATGCAAGACATGTCGGCTATGCGGCAGCTCCCGCCCATCCGCTTGAACAGAGTGAAGGCTTCCGCTTTCATAACTGCCGCTTTACATATGAGGAAGGCGTTGATGAAGGAAGCATCTATCTGGCAAGACCGTGGCGTGATTATGGATTATGCGTCTTTGAAGACTGTACATATGATTCCCATTTTTCAAAAGAAGGCTTTGACAAATGGAATGATACAGACCGTGACAAAACAGCACGCTTTTATGAAAAGCCGCTGCGTGAAGGACGCGTCAGATGGGCAAAAGAGAAGTAACTCTTTTGCTTTTTAAACAGGCATATGCTTAACTATGTCAGACTGATGCGGAGGTAAATCATGCGCGACATGACAGAAGGTTCACTGTTTTCACACTTATGGCGCTACGCCTTACCGCTGATTCTTGCCAACTGGCTGCAGCTTGCCTACAATGCGGCCGACTCGATGATTGCCGGCCGCTTCATCGGAAAAGAAGCGCTGGCCGCAGAAGGAATTGCCGCACCCGTCATGAATCTTGTGATTCTGGCAATTTCCGGATTATGCATCGGTGCCGGCGTCTATATGAGCGAGCGGTATGGTGCAAAAGACATGCACTCGTTCCGCCTCTCTCTTTCGGCAGTTCTCAAAGCAGGCATTCTGATGAGCATGGCAATCATGGTTCCGGGAATTCTTCTGACACCCGTGATTCTGAAGATGCTCTCATGCCCTTCGGAAATTGCAGATATTACTTCCATTTATATGAAGATCACCTTTGCCGGTGTTCCCTTAACATTTATATATAACGCCCTTGCGGCAGCTTTGAAGAGCGTGGGCGATTCCAAAAAGCCGCTCCGCTTTCTGGCAGTCTGTTCGGTACTCAACATCGTACTCGATCTGATTCTGCTCGGCGTGTTTCATCTTGGCATTGCGACAAGTGCCCTTACGACCGTGCTGGCAGAACTTGTTTCCGCCCTTCTTGCGGCAAGGTGCCTCATTCGTGAAATGCCTGAGCTGATCCCGCAGAAGGAAGAATGGAAAACAGACCGTTCGATTCTTTCCAGGGTTCTCGGCTATGGTATGCCCTCAGCTTTGCAGCAGGCAGTGCAGCCGATCGGAAAAGTATTGATTCAGTCGCAGGTCAACCTGCTTGGCGTCAGTACAATCGCCGCCTTCAATGCGGTCAACCGGATTGACAGCTTTGCGCTGATTCCCGAGCAGAGCATTGCCGCTTCCATTTCAACCCTGATTGCCCAGAACCGCGGTGCAAAGAAACCGAAGCGCATCCGCAAAGGCTTCCTGACAGGAATCGGCATGGAAATCTGTTACGGCATCTTCATCGGCATCGTCGTCATGATTTTCGGCAAGAGTCTTATCTCATTGTTTGTAACCGGTGCTTCGGCCGTCGAAGTTATACAGGAAGGATGGAAGTATCTTTCCATCATGATCTTCATCTATGTCCTGCCCGGCTTAACCAACGGCTTTCAGGGATACTGCCGCGGGGCAGGAAGAATCCCTGTCACAATCTTCTGCACCTTCATCCAGATTTCACTCAGAACACTCGGCACCTGCCTGCTTGCGCCGGAAACCGGCATTCAGGGAATTGCGGCTGCCAGCGGAATCGGATGGACGGCGATGTTGCTGTTTGAAGTTCCCTATGTCTTCCATCACATGAAGCATATCGAAGAACATATCTGACACAAAAGAATGCCATGATCACATGCGGTCACGGCATTTTTTTAAAGCTCAGAAGCCATTGCATCAGGTGATTGATCAGAACAGTTCGGTTGAGGAAGGTTTGCTGATATACTTTTGAGCGGAATCAAAACTGAAAGGATCCGTTATGTTACTCATCAACAAAACACTGCTGAAACTGGCAAAGGGATTATGGGGATGGATCATCGCCATCGCTGCAGTCCGCTTCATTGCCTTGATATCCATGACATATTTTGCCGAGATCATCGCCGGCTATTCGACTGATCTTTTTTCACCAGTCATGAGCGATGAAATGCTGAAAAGCGCTTTACTGTCGGCACTTATAACAGCACTCATCATGCTGGCTTCGCAGCTCATTCAGGGAGAGCTTGAATACAGATGCACCCGCAGCGCAAGAAAGATGCTGAGAAGCAGAATCTTCGCAAAGGTTCTTGAACTTGACGCCGGCAATATTGAAACAATCGGGCCGGTTTCCGCAATCACATCAAGTGTGGATGCGGTTGAAAATATGCAGGTCTATTACAGCACATACCTGCCTTCTCTTCTTTTCAGCATCATTGCACCGGTTTATCTTTTCTTCCGCCTTTCAAAGTCATCGCTGCTTATTGCCTTCATCCTCTTTGCGGTTTCTCTGATCCTGCTGCCGTTAAACAATCTTTTCCGCTATCGAATCGAAAAGCTGCGCCGCGACTACTGGAGCAGTCTTGAAGATATGACTGCCTATTATCTTGACAGTATCCGCGGCCTGACCACGATCAAGCTGTTTGAAAAAACAGAGGAGCGCACAAAGGTCCTCAATGATAAAGCAGAAAAACTGAATCATGACATCAACTCATTCATGAGAGTCAACTTCACTTCCTTCCTGGCAACCGAAGGTCTGATCTATGCGGCAATCATTTTGTCCATCATTCTTTCCATATCATATCTTCATGCAGGAAACATGACACTGAATGAATCAATGCGCATCTTAATGCTTTCATACAGTTTCTTCTCTTCCATCCGCACCCTCATGAACGCCACCCACAGCGCATTGACTGCAGTCGCTGCCGCAGGCAAAGTCGAAGTCATTCTGAATATCAATACAGAGCGTCCCTACGATCCTTCCCTGCCCGTTTATGAAACTGCCGAAAAAGGGATTGAATTAAAGAATGTGTCATTCCATTATGAAGGACGCAAAGAAACCCTGCATGATGTTTCCCTCTTCATTCCGAAAGGAAAAATGACAGCACTTGCCGGAATGAGCGGCTGCGGCAAAAGCACCGTCGCTTCTCTCATGATGCGCTTTATGGATATTGATCAGGGACAGATTCTTCTGGAAGGAAAGGATTATCTTTCCATGAAGCCGGAAGAAATCAGAAAGCACATTGTCATGGTTCCCCAATCCGTCAGTATCTTTTCAGGAACCATCCGTGACAATCTGCTGATTGCAAACAGAGATGCGGATGACGAAAAGCTTTACAAAGCACTCGAAGACGCAGCCCTGGCATCATTTGTCAGAAGCCTTCCCGAAGGTCTTGACTCTGATGTTGGTGAAGGTGGTTCAAAACTTTCCGGCGGTCAGAAACAGAAGATCGGCATCGCAAGAGCTTTATTAAGCGAAGCGGAATATATGATCTTTGACGAAGCCACATCAAGTGTGGATCCTGAAAGTGAAGAAGAAATCCAGAACTGCATCCGCAGACTTTCCGAAACAAAAACACTGATCATCATCTCCCACCGCCTTTCGGCAATCAGAAATGCGGATGTGATCTATGTGCTTGATTCGGGAGAAGTCAGCGAAAACGGTTCTCACGCCGCTCTGATGAAACAGAACGGGCTTTATGCAAAGCTTGTGACTGAACAGAACAGACTGGAAGGAGGATTATCATGAAAACAAGATTCAGATACTCCTTAAAGGAAATGACTGTCCGCCTGTTTGCATTGGCGAAGCCGATCCGTTTTTATCTTGTGATCAGCACACTGGCTTCCATCTTCGGCAATCTGGCTCATATGGGACTCATGGGTTTCGGAGCATTATGGATTCTCTCTGCTTATGAAAAGAATCCTTCATCCTTATATGTTATCTGCACAATCATTTCAGCGATCCTGATTCCCGTATGCAGGTATCTGGAAGGAGTCTTCTCACATATCGGTGCCTACGGCATCCTTGCGAAAATGAGAGTTCATCTGTTTGAAATTCTGGAAAAGATTTCTCCGGCCTGGCTGATCGATCAGAAAAAAGGCGACATTTTAAACATCGCCGTTTCCGATATCGAAACTCTGGAATTCTTCTTTGCCCATACAATCGGGCCGATGTTTACGGTAATCATTCTGCCGGTGACAACCCTTGCGGTCGCGGCACATTACAATCCCTTATTTGCATGGATCCTTTTACCGATTTATATCATGATCAGTATTGTCATTCCGCTATGCGGACTCAAAGCCGGACGAACTGTCGGCATGCGCTACCGCAAATCACTGGGAAGTCTCAAATCACTGGTGCTTGAAAGTGTATACGGCATCAGGGACATCCAGATCTATGGAGCAGGAAAAGAAAAGACTGAAGAGATCATGAAGCAGAATGAAGAAGTCAGCGACAGTGCACACTGGATGACGATGCACAGGGAAGTGCTGAATGCCCTGCCGAACTTCTTTGTGTCTGCCGCGAGAATCCTGATAATCGCAATTGCCGCAAAGCTCAAAGCAGAAGGGATCGGTGACCCGACCGGTACAATCGTTGTTTCCTTTGTGGCAGCCGCTTCCTTCTCCTCCACCTTCTCACTGACCTTTGTTGTTTCCCATCTGCTTGAAGCATATGCGGCAGCCGAACGTTTCTTCATCATTGAAGACACTGTCCCTGCCGTCAAAGAAACAGAACATCCTTCAGACATTGATGAGATTCATGACATCATATTTGATGATGTGACATTCAGCTACCCCGGTGCGAAAGAAAGTGTTCTTAAAAATGCTTCATTCAGGATCAGTGAAAAAGAAAAGATCGGAATCTATGGTGAAAGCGGCATCGGCAAATCAACACTCATGCGGCTGCTGTTAAGATTCTACGATCCTGAGAAGGGTTCGGTTCTGATCAATCATACTGACGCAAAGAAGATTTCGTTTTCTTCTCTTCATGAACACATCGCATTGCTTGAACAGGAAACCTATCTCTTCGATACGACAATTGCTGAAAATATCGCATTCGGCAAAAGCGGTGCAACCATGGATGAAATCCAGACTGCCGCAAAAAGAGCAGGCATTGCTGATTTCATTGAAACACTGCCTGATGGTTATGAAACAGAGATGGGACAGATGGCAGCGAGACTCTCCGGCGGCGAGAGGCAGAGAATCGGAATTGCCAGAGTTCTCTTGAGAAATCCGGATGTCATCCTGATGGATGAGCCGACAAGCTCACTCGATGTATTCCATGAAAAAGAACTCCTTGAAACGATCAGAAATGAATATCACGGTAAAACAGTCATCATCATTTCCCACCGCATGTCAACACTTGGTGAATGCGAACGCATCTTCTGCATGAGCGACGGAAAAGTATACGAACAGATCTGACATTAAAAACAGTGCAATGTGCACTGTTTTTAATATGAACTTACTTTTCTTCCGTATAATGAGCCGAACAGCTCATAGAAACGATCTGTCATTTTGATTATCATAAGATTACAAAGCAGTTGATTCTGCACAATGATACTCATACAAGTCTTAATCATCATTCCATGCATATGAGTCTCTATGCATTCCTTTTCGTTTTTTTATCATCCATTATGGATCAGGGAGAAACTTTATGAAAAAGATCAGAAAACTGTCTGCCTTACTGCTTTCCCTAACCCTTCTCTTCACGCTCATTCCTGTTCATGCATTAAGCGATGAAGAATCCGAAACGCCGCTTCAGTCTGAAGAAATTGTTTCTGAAGATTGGTCAGAAGAGGAAGAAACAATTGTCCCGGAAGATGTTCTTCTGAGCGAAGAAGAAGCAGATGATGAATCTTCTGCCGATGAAACAATCATTGCTTACGACGAAGAGACGCATTCTGAAAATGAACAGGATGCAATCATTCCTCCCGAAAAAGAAGAACCTGTCCCCGAGGAAGAAAGTACGCAGCGCGCTACGGGCGCCGTTGCGCCGGAGCCGCTCTTTTCCAACGGCAATCCAAAAGAGCATCAGAATCTGCCGAAATATGCAGATCTGCCTTCGAAATATGATTCCCGTGATCTGAATATCATTACATCCATCAAAGATCAGGGGAGCTACGGCACATGCTGGGCGCATGGGGCGGCAGCCTGCGTTGAAACCTATATGATCAAAAACAAACTGACCGATCCCGATACCGGAAAACCGGCAACAACCGATATCAATCTTTCCGAAACACATATTGCCTGGTATTCATACACCGACGCGTATGACCGTCTCAATATGCTGAACGGCGATACAACCACGCCGTACAAAAACTATCTGAAAATCGGCGGCTGGCATTATTTTACGGCGTTTACAATGATGCGGGGAACCGGACCGGTCAGTGAGTCAATCGAAGAACTTGCATACAGCAAAGCAAAGGTAGGAGGATACGGAGATACATATGCCTTCTCGCAGAGTTCTGCTCTGGTAACCGATATGTACCTGATTCCGAACACGTACAGGGATGAAGTGAAAGCCGCTCTGATGAAACACGGCGCAGCAAGTATTCCTTACTGGCATCATGATTACTATTTCAATCAGGATGAAACAGCATACTGTGCACGTTTTGATGAAGACTACGATTCTGCCAATCATATTGTCACACTCATCGGGTGGGATGATAACTATTCAAAAGACAATTTCAAAACGGATTACGGTCCGCTCCATGACGGCGCCTGGCTGGTCAAAGGCAGCTGGGGAACTGATACAGGAGATGAGGGGTATTACTGGATTTCCTATGAAGATACGGTTCTGTGTGCAAATGCATCTGCTTTCTACACTGCAGTCAATGAAGGAACATACGATAATATCTATCAATATGACGGAACGCTCTCCCGGTCTAAATTATCCAGCACGACCGGCTATATGCGCCTCGCAAATGTCTTCACTGCCAACACTTATGAAGAACTGAAGGCTGCCGCCATCTATATCGAGGGAGAAAATCTTGAATATGAGGCTGACGTCTGGCGGCTGACAGAGGGAAACAATCCTGCAACCGGTCTGCATGCAGGACATGTTACCGGCACATTTGATTATACCGGCTACCATCATGTCGATCTGAATCCAATCAGGCTTGCGCCGGGCGAAAGATATTCGATCGTCTTTACGATCAAAGGCAAGTCGGCTGATGAAAACGGTGTTTATTTCAACGCATGGTTCGACAATGACTATGAGAAGTCAAATCAGTATACAACCGATCACATTCAGCATGCAGGAGTTTCCTTTTTCCAGACCGATGCTTCCCAAAAATCATGGTCGGAAATGGAAGACGGCAATCTGCGCATCAAGGCATACACATGCAATACAGATGTTCAGACAATCAAACCAGTCAATACCGACATTGAAATCGGCAAGGAACAGTCAATCATCATTGAAGGTCTTAAAGGCTCGGATGTATTGGGAACAACAAACTATACCGGAAGCCTTCCGGACGGTATGGAACTGTATCGCGGAACTGACGACATACGGATTGTCGGAATCCCTGAAAAAGAAGGAACATACTATATCAGATATGCATTCACTCTGAAGGATTCAAAAACAGGAATTCTGGAGGTCAGGATCAGAGTCAAGCCCGAAGCAGAGCGGTCTTCCGAACTGATTCTGCTGAAAGCGGAAAGCATGGTTGACTATCCGCTCATGATTGCCGGCAACGATGTTGAATTCATTTCATTTGAAGTTATTTCAGGAAATATCCCGCCCGGCACGGAAATCGATCATGACAGTCATGTTTTAAGCGGCTTCACCCGGAAAAAAGGAATCTATGAGTTCACACTCAGAGCTTATGATGCTCATAACAATGAATATGATCACCGTGTGCGGGCTGTTGTCTTCAGTTCAGAAACGATTGACAAGGCAGTCATTGACCTCTCGCACGGGCCGCTTTATCTCAGCAATGATACTTATGATTCATATGTTCTGCCTTCACTGAACAGTCTGCGTGCAGACGGATCAATCAGAATCAGCACTCAGGGATCCCTGACATATCTTGATCTGAATCAGGACGGCGGCAATGACATCTCCGTGAGAAGCCACAACGACGCAATGGTACTCGAGCTTGTGAAGCCTGTCTCTCTGATCAGGGAATATCAGTTCAATGTCACCGGGAGCGGTGATAATCCTCAGTATATCCGCAATGTCACATTCCTGATTCCTTTCAAACCTGTTGAAGCCTATACAATGGATCTTGATTTCCATGAAAAGACAATGTCAATCGATGAATATACCGCCCATCTGATGTGGCCGCTGTATGTCATGGGCAGAGACGGACAGATCACCCAGCGGAATGCGGACGGTTTGGCATATTTTGATCTGGACAAAGACGGAAATGAAGATCTGATCTTGAATGTCGGCTCTGAAACTGTCACCTTCTCGGCAGCCGATACAAACAATCAGACACATTATGAAATCTCCACCACCGAAGCACAGCAGAAAGAAATTGCAGACTACAGCTGGTCGGCAAAGAAAATCATTTTCCTGATGCCCGAGCCAATCGAAAAGTACGGTATCAGCATTGACAATGTCGAAGTAACCTCAAGAAACAGGGCAGATATTCTGAAAAACGGCATATTCTCATTTGACGGAATCAATGTGCTCTATGTTCACGGTGATTATGAAGCAGAAGCCAGAGGAATCTATAATTACGGTCTGAACAATCTTCTGATCAGAACAGAAAACGACTCTTCCATCAGCTCATATTTTGCGGCGATCAGAGCGGACAGGAACACAACGATTTCCGGAACGGCTGCTCTGAAACTGACTTCTGAAGTTGATTGCGCTGTTTATGCATCCGGAGACTGCGTACTGTCCATTGTCAGTGCAAATATCGAGGCAGATGGAAAATGGGGCATCAGCGGACCTTCTGTTTCCGCACTCACAAAACTGAGAATCTCAAAATCCGCAATCAGCGCAGCAGGCACCCGGGGCGCTGTCTGTGATTTCGGCGGCGGCATTGAAATTACAGACTGCTATATTGCAAAACCTTTGAACGGAAAAATATCCGATGATAAATGCCATATTGCAGATTCAGAAAATGTTACGGCAAATGAAGTGTCCATCACGGTTGAAAAGCCGCTGCCGCCGGTGATCTTTACAAAAGACAGCGTCGGGGCCGTCGGATGCACGCTGAAAATTGACATCGAAGAAATGGCTGAACTGGATGATGTTTTGATGGAAGCGTACCTTTCAGATGAGATCACATACAGATGGTACAGAAACGGTTCGTTCATGAGCAGCGTCACAGGTGACTCTCTGAAGCTTTCCAATCAAAGTGTAAACACCGACATCCATGTCACAATCTCGTTCGGACCATATCAGATCAGATCGGAAAAAATCCGGATCAAAGCCAATCCGTTTGAAGATATCAGCGAAGACAGATTCTTCTATGTGCCTGTCTTATGGGCTTATTATCATAATCCGCAGGTAACGGTCGGAACCGATCCATCCCACTTCTCACCGGATGCCACCTGCACAAGAGCACAGGTTGTCACATTCCTGTGGCGCAGCATGGGCACGCCGGATGTGATGAACCCTCTTAACCCGTTCATCGATGTCAATGAAGACAGATATTTCTATAAAGCTGTTTTATGGGCTCTTGAAGCCGATGTCACAAAAGGAACATCAGCTGACCGATTCTCCCCTGATCAGGGCTGCTCAAGAGCACAGGTTGTCACATTCTTATGGCGCACAAAAGGCTCTCCCGAACCGAAAACCACAGTGAATCCATTCAAAGATGTGAAGGAAGACAGATATTTCTATAAAGCTGTCCTATGGGCTCTTGAAAACGGCATTACGGTCGGCACATCACCTGACAGATTCTCACCGGATGCCACCTGCACAAGAGGTCAGATCGCAACCTTCCTCTTCCGGGCAATGACGAAGGATTAGCTTCAGCAGAATCCATCAGAAAACAGTGCGCAGGCACTGTTTTTTAAATTCCCGGTTTTCACACCGTTCAGCTCATCCTTAAAAATCACCTGGACCGGTCTTTTCCGGAAGCTGCCGAAAAAAAACGGTCTGCCGTAATTCTGCATAGATATTTCATATACGTCTCCTGTTTCCTCTTCAGGTTATCATCTGTCATAATTAAAACAGTTACGAACTTCAATAATAATTGCTGTTTGTTGTAACATATTAGCTGAAACAGACGCTCAGAAACCCAAGGAGAACAAGTATATGAAAATTCTCAGCAAAATCTTCAGCAGAACTACATTCATGGTTCTGATGGCAATTCTTGAAATTCTCATTATCTATTCGCTTCTGAAATGGTTCAGTGCGCAGGTCGCCTGGATTAACGGCGCTCTGAGTCTGCTCAGTGTTGTCATCGTTCTGATGATCATCAAAGACAGCAGACACTTATCAAGTGACATGATGTGGATTATCGGAATCATGCTGTTTCCGATTCCCGGAACCATCCTTTATCTGCTCTTAGGCGCAAACATGCTTTCATCAAAGACTTTCAAGAGTCTGAAGGTTTCCACCGATAAGGCAAAGAAATACTATAAACAGGATGAAGAGGTCCTGTCTGAGCTCTCTGCAAACGACCCCGAAGAAAGAGGACAGTTCTACTATATTGCAAAACATGCAGGTTTCCCCTTCTACCGCAATACAGGATTTGATTATTACGGTCTCGGCGATACCGGCTGGCCGGTGATGCTGGAAGAAATGGATAAAGCAGAGAAGTTCATCTTCCTGGAATACTTCATCATCGAAGAAGGCACGATGTGGAATGCGATGCTTGAAATCCTGATTAAAAAGGCACAGGCAGGCGTTGATGTCAGAGTCATGTATGACGACCTCGGCTCCTTCATGACACTCTCGCAGAAATATGCAGCCCAGCTTGAAGAAAAAGGAATCAAATGCATTCCCTTCAATAAAATCAACCCGATTATCGGCATTATCATGAATCACAGAGATCACCGCAAGATCATGGTCATTGACGGCAGAGTTGCCTTCAGCGGCGGCGTGAATCTGGCCGATGAGTATATCAACGTATATGAAAAGTGCGGACACTGGAAAGACAATGTCATCCGCATCAAAGGTGAAGCGGTATGGTCTTATACCGTGATGTTCCTGACACACTGGAATGCTCTGTCCAAAACAAAGGATGTCAACTTCGAAGCCTTCAAGACTGATTTCATTTCCGGAAAAACCGACGGCTATATCGCTCCCTATGGAGAAACGCCTCTTGATGATGAGATCACAGCCCAGAATATCTATATGGGAATTCTGAATCAGGCAAATGATTACTGTTATATCTTTACACCCTATCTCATCATTGATACGGAATTTATCAATGCATTGATTCTCGCCGCCAAGCATGGCGTGGATGTCAGAATCATCACACCGGGCGTTCCCGACAAGAAACTGGTATGGAGAATCACAAGATCCTATTATGCATCACTCATTGCAGGCGGTGTCAGAATCTTTGAATACCAGCCGGGCTTTATCCATTCCAAAGTCTTTGTATCGGATGACAAAGTCGCAACTGTCGGTACGGTCAATCTGGATTACCGCTCATTATATCTGCACTTTGAAAACGGAACCTATCTCTTCGGAAGCGAAAAGATCAAAGACATCAGGGATGATGTTCTTGAAACATGCGCAAAATGCAATGAGATCAGTCTTGATGAAGCAAGATCCGGCCCCATTGTCACATTCCTGCTGGCAGTTCTGAGACTGTTTGCCCCGCAGATGTAGGAGTAAAACTGTAAAACTCTATGAGTGAAAAGATCCGCTTTGCACTCATCGGTGCCGGCTGGCGGGCCATGTATTATGTGCGCATTGCCAAAGCACTTCCCGATTATTTTGAACTCTGCATGATTCTCTGCACGTCGGAAGAAAAAGCAAAACATCTTGAGGATACCCTTCATATACCGGCATCCGCCTCTGAAGAAGATCTCGAAAGCGCAAAGCCTGACTTCATCGTGATCGCAGCTGCCAAAAACATCAACTGTTCCCTAAGCATCAGATGAATGGAAAAAGGATATTATGTCCTTTCGGAAACTCCTGCCGCAAATGATCTTTCCGCTTTATCGCAGCTTCTGAATTCACCTGAAGCCGACAAACAGTTTGTCACTGCCGAACAGTACAGACTCTACCCGCTCAATATTGCAAGAAAGAAACTGCTTAAGCAAAGTCTCATCGGTCATGCGCATTATCTGTATCTTTCCCTGGCTCATGAATATCATGCGGCCAGCCTGATGCGGCAGTTTCTGAACCTTCTGGCTGAAACAGGATTCTCTGTTTCGGCTGAGCAGTTCAGCTTTCCCGGTGTGCAGACACTTTCCAGATATGAAGAATTCAAAGACGGAAGAATTTCTGAGACAAAGCGGACAGTCGCAAAATTTGTATTTGATAACGGTGCCGTCTGCATCTATGATTTCGACTCCGATCAATACCGTTCAAAGATCAGAAGCAGCCATCTGAAACTGCAGGGTGTTAAAGGTGAAATCTCTGACGATACAATTCTCTGGATTGATGAAAACGGAGACGCCCATCAGGAAAAGCTCGATATCAGAACGAGAACAGTCAGAACAGATTCAGACAATCCCAATTTCAGAGAATACATCTCAACAGAATCGATTTCCTTTCAGAATGAAATTCTCTATGAACCGCCTTTTGGCTGTTCAGGACTTTCGGATGATGAGGCAGCACTCGCAGAACTGCTGAAACGGATGGATGCTTATGTGAAAGGAAACGGTGAAAACCCTTATCCGCTGAAAGAAGCTCTGGCAGATTCCTATACAGCAATCCTGATGCGCAGGGCTGCCGAAAGCAGAGAGACACAGAAATCAGAACAGCTGTTCAGTCCGTTTTGACCATGAAACAGTATGAAAATGACATATTGACTTACGTATAATTAAAAGAGAAAGAGAGATGAGAAAACTATGAAAATCGCATTAATCAACGAGAATTCCCAGGCCGCAAAAAACAGCCTGATCGAAACAGCACTCCGCAAGGTCGCAGACACAAAAGGATATGAAGTTGTCAACTACGGTATGTACAGTGCCGATGATGAAGCACAGCTGACTTATGTACAGAACGGTATCCTTGCCGCAGTTCTTCTGAACTCCGGTGCAGCTGACTTTGTTGTCACAGGATGCGGAACAGGTGAAGGTGCAATGCTTGCCCTCAACTCCTTCCCGGGTGTCATCTGCGGTCACATCGAACATCCGCTTGATGCCTATACATTTGCCCAGATCAATGACGGCAATGCCATTTCCCTTCCCTTCGCACTGAATTTCGGATGGGGTGGGGAAGTCAATCTTGAATATATCTTCGAGAAGCTCTTCAGCGAACCGTTCGGCGGCGGCTATCCGAAGGAACGTGTTGTCCCCGAACAGCGCAACAAGAAGATCCTCGACAGTGTCCGTGCAGCAGCTTTCAGACCGCTCGCAGACATCCTCTATGATCTGGATCCGGAACTGGTCAAAGGCGCATTTGCAGGAAAGAACTTTGATGAATACTTCTTCAGAGACTGCAGGGATGCTGAAATTGCCGAGCTCGTCAAAAAGCTCAAAGGCTGATTGAATTCTGACAATTGAAAAGATGAGAATGACTGAAGAAGAGCCATTCTCATCTTTTTTTATTTGATTTCCCGGAGCAATATGCCGCTCAGGTTCAGAATTTCTTCAGCGACTTTCTCAGCCGGTTCGCCGCATCCGGAAGAAAGCCAGCTGCGGATCACTGAGGCGGAACCGCCTGTGATATAGGTGATGACCGCTTTTTTCTGTCTCTCATCCAGATTCTTTTCTTTCAGATTTTCAACTTCTTCATCCATGAATCTGAAACACTTGACCGACAGCTGCGTCACAAAATCATTTTCTTCCCCCTGCCTTGAAAAGGCACGCAGAAGATCTCTGTTTTCTTTCAGTCCGTTCAGGATTGCAGTGATCACCGGCCCGGCACCGTTTGTCTTCATTTCCTTCAGCATTTCTTCAAACTGCTTCAGTTCCTTCTCTTTCATCCGGTCACTCAGATCATAGATATCCTGATAATGCTTATAGAATGTACCGCGGTTGATCATCGCTGTTTCAGAGATCATCCTGACCGTTATTTTTTCGGGAGGATTGTCTTTGAGCAGTTCAATCATCGCCTTTTCAATCACACTTTCGGTATAGCGTACGCGGGGATCACTTTTCATATTCCACCTCTTTCTGCATGCTTAAAGAAAACAGACACTCCCGCTCAGTCTGTTGCTTGAGAGCCTTCTATACATCGATTATACTAAAAAAGCAACACATGTCTACTAAATAAACATATGTGCGAAAAGGAGGTTCTCCTGATGAAATCAAATGAATCACTCTTCCGTGATCAGCCGGTATGGAAGGCAATCATGCATGTTACCCTGCCTGCCGTATTTACGATTCTGATCATGATTGTATACAACATGACCGATATGTATTTCATCGGTCAGCTCGGTGACACGGCCAAAGTCGGAGCCATTGCGGCAGTCACTCCCGCCTTTTCAATCTTCAATGCCCTGGCAACGATGATCGGCATCGGCGGCAGCGCTGCCATTGCCAAATCATTCGGCGCCGGTGACAAGGAAAAAGCACACATTCTTTCTTCGCTGTGCGGCTGGGCATGCATCATATCGGGTATCATCGGTGCAGCATTCCTGATCATCTTCACTGATCCGCTGCTTGGCTTACTCGGCGCAACCGAAGATATGTGGAAAGACGCTGCGCTCTATATGCGCATGATGGCGCTCGGTGCCCCGTTTATGCTGTTTTCGGTTGGCTTTGCGTCTTTGTTAAGAGCGGAGGGTGCGATCATTGACGGATTCAGGGGAAATCTCATCGGAACGGTGCTCAACATTCTTCTTGATCCGCTGTTCATTCTTGTCTTCAGAATGGGAACAGCAGGCGCGGCGATTGCGACTGCACTCGGAAATTTTGCGGCATCGCTTTATTACCTGAATTATGTATTCAGAAAATCTGAAATTCTGACACTGAAACCTGCCTATGCACTGAAAGAGCCTCAGGCAATCTTCCATATACTGATGCTCGGTCTTCCCAATGCCCTCTCCAGTATCCTCTCCGGTTTCTCTTCCACCTTCGGCAACCGGCTGCTTAATCCATATGGTTCGGCAGCACTTGCCGCAAACGGTGCTTCCGGTAAAGTGACACTGTTAATCACGATGATTCTGATGGGCATCTGCATGGGAAGCCAGACCCTCATGGCCTATAACTACGGCTCCGGCAATACGGAGCGTCTCAGGGAAATCATGAAGAAGCTGATCATCCTGACAGTTTCCTTCGGACTTGTTTCTACAGTCATCTGTACACTGGCAAGACACACCTTAATCTCACTTTTCCTCAAGGATGCATCTGCCGCCGCCATGGGTGAGCAGATTGTGGTATGGCATCTGATGTCAGGTCCTGTGATCGGACTGTTTTATCTCGGCACAAACTTCCTGCAGGCTTCCGGCAATGCCGTCAAGGCAACATTTGTTTCCCTGCTGAGACAGGGAATCATCCTGATCCCGTGCCTGTATCTGATGCATGCCCTGCTCGGTTTCACCGGAATTGCGGCTGCCCATGCGATTGCCGATATCTCTTCCGCACTCATTGCGGCATTCATCGCTTACCGTCAATACAGAAAATTCGACATGTAATTCACAGACCAAAAGAAGAACCGGCACGCGCCGGTTCTTTCATTTGACTTTATGACAGTTTTTTTTATTTCGCAACTTTGACGCCGGTCAGATATTCATAATACTGAACGATTGCGCTGTGGTCTTTTGTGCCGCCCTCATGTGCGTGCATCCACTGCAGAACTTCCTGGACTGCAGCTGTCATCGGTACGGGTGAACCGACTGTATGAGCGCATTCGAGTGCGTTGTTGAGATCCTTGATATGCAGATCAATTCTGAAGCCCGGCTTGTCGTTTCCTTCAAGCATCATCGGTGCTTTTGCATTCATGACTGTGGAACCTGCAAGGCCGCCTTTGATTGCCGCAAAGACGAGTTCAGGATCGACATCAGCCATCTTAGCCAGCATCAGTGCTTCGGAAAGAGCCTGGATGTTGCAGGCAACGATGATCTGGTTGGCAAGCTTTGTTGTGTTGCCGGCACCGACATCGCCGCATCTGATAACGGAAGCACCCATCTTTTCAAGAATCGGCTTGCATGTGTCAAAGACTTCCTGCTTGCCGCCGACCATGAAGCTGAGTGTGCCGTCGATTGCCTTCGGCTCGCCGCCTGATACCGGTGCATCGAGCATTTCGATATTTCTCTTTGCCAGCTCGGCTGCGATTTCCTTGGAGGCGACAGGATTGATGGAGCTCATATCAACGAAGATGGAGCCTTCCTTCATATGTGCGCCGACTCCGTCTTCACCAAGCATGATTTCCTTGACCTGAGGTGAGTTGGGAACCATTGTCATGATGATGTCGCACTGTTCTGCGATTTCACGCTGTGTTCCTGCTTCTGCACCGCACGCAACCAGTTCTTCAACCGGTGCCGGTGTCAGGTTGTTGACCATCAGGGAGTAGCCTGCCTTGACAAGATTTTTAGCCATGGGCTTGCCCATGATGCCGAGTCCGATAAATCCGATTTTCATGTTTATTCTGTTCCTTTCAGTTTTTATCATTCATGCGTTTCATCGCTTCAATTCTTCTTTCAATCGCCGCCTGTGTCACAGGTGAGGCAAGATCTGAATCAAAGCCATGGTAAGATTTTTCGATTAAATTGAGTTCTGCTGGAATTCCTGAAGCTCTGAGCTTTTCGGCATAGACTGCAGCTTCATCAGCCAGGATATCCATTTCCTGCGGTTCAATATATGCTTCGGGAAGATTGTCTGTATTCTCATGCTTGAGAGGAATCATATAAGGCATATATTCTTCTTCTGCATTTTTGAGATATGCATTCCACATCTTCGTATTTGCCGAAAGCGGCCAGACAGCGTCTTTGTATTTTGATGCGGACGGATAGATTTCCGTATTGTCTGTCAGTACCGGATAGATGAGCAGCTGTCCTTTCGGCATCTTCATTTCATGATCACGAACATACTGACATAAGCCTGCCGCAAGAGCTCCGCCTGCACTTTCACCAAGAACCGTGACACCTGAATATTCTTCGCTGACTTTTCGGTAAAGGGCGATGCAGTCTTCAAAGATTTCATTGCCGTTCACAGACGGGATAAGTCTGTATTCAGGCAGATACACCCTGCATTTCATCCGCATCGCATATTCACCAGCCAGCGCCAGTGCATTTGCAGTGACCGGCAGATAGAATGCGCCGCCATGCAGGTAAATCAGGGCATGTTCCGTATCTTCGCAATCAGCCGGTTCAATGACCCATGCTGCAAATACGGAGCCGTCCAGGGAAGTGATGTCTTCTTTGTGAATGACACAGCCTTCCGGCGGTACAAATTCTGATGTTTCCTTTGCCTTGGTTCTGGCCATGATTTTCAGCATAACCTTCATGGCCGGCTGAAGAGGATCGATATCCGCCAGCTGTGCAGGTACTGCCAGTTGGGGATGATATTTATATTCGCTCATCTGTATTCATATGTCCTTCTTGCAATACCGAGTTCTTCATTGGTCGGGATCACAAGAACTTTCACTTTCGAATCCGCTGCCGAGATTACTTCGTCGCTTCTCTTGTTTGCGTCTTCATCAAGTTTCACGCCGAGCAGATTCAGCTTGGCACAGACCTTTTCACGGATGTAATCGGAATGTTCGCCGATGCCTGCCGTAAAGACAAGATAATCCAGTTTTCCGAGATCCATTGCAAATGCGCCGATGTAGTGGACAATGCCTGTCACAAATACATCTACCGCAAGAGCCGCTCTTTCGTTGCCTTCTTCAGCCGCTTCAATGACATAGCGCAGATCGTTGGAAACGCCTGAGATACCGAGTAAACCGCCCTTTTTCTGAAGCCCCTGCAGAATTTCTTCATCACTGAGTCCTTCATCTTTCAGGAAATAGCTCATGGATGTGTCCATATCGCCGACTCTGTTGGCATGGATCAGTCCCGATTCCAGGCTCATTCCGAAGCTTGTATCAACACTCTTTCCGTTTTCGATTGCACAGATGGAGCAGCTTCCGCCAAGATGGCAGCTGATCGCTGAGTATTCCGGATTTTTTTCATTCAGCACATCGGCAATGTAGCCATGGGATGCGCCATGATAGCCAAGTCTTTGCACACCGTATTTTTCATACCATTCATACGGAATACCGAAGATCTTTCTGCCCATCGGAATGGTCTGATGGAATGCTGTTTCAAAGCAGCCGATGAACTTCGCATCGCTTAAGAAGGAGCGCATGACTTCAATAGCTGAAAGATAGGCGCGGTTATGAAGCGGTGCCAGGGAAATCCAGTCTTCCATTCCTTTGAGAACTTCTTCATCAAGCTCATGCACGCCGAGATGTCCTTTGGAAAGTGTTGCCTTGTATCCGACACGCTCAATTTCCTTTACATCCTGAATCACGCCGTATTCAGAAGATGTCAGATAATCCAGAAACAGACGGATGCCGCTTTCATATGTCGGGATATCGCCTTTTTCAAAGCTGTCTTTTTTCGCATCTTCGCATCTTTCATAACGGAAGATTGCATCATGATCGGAGCCGACTCTTTCAATTCCGCAGACTGCCTTAACACGTGCTTCAGGCATGTCATAGAGTTTGAATTTCAGAGAGGTGCTGCCGACATTGCATACAAGAACAATCATTCATAGCCTCCCAGGTATTCAAGAAGCTCCTGCATTTTCTTATCGCCGCCGGCTGCCGGCTTCCAGTCAACCTGAACAGCTTCGTATCCCTGCTTCTCAAGTACTTCCGCAAAGGAGCGGGGACCGACATTGACTACAATCAGTTCGGTTCTGAAGAGATTCAGAATCTTTGAAACATCGCTCATATCAGGCAATCTCCTTTCTCAGTCTGATGATTTCGGACGCAAGAAGCGCTGCTCTGTAATTTGTACGGCAGACATAGACGCCTGCTTCACGCAGTTCAGCTTCCTGCTTGCGGATATCCTGCCAATCGGCTGTTGTGCCGAGAACCGATGCGATAAAAGCAATCTTTCCGCCGCGTGCTTTCGCAAGTTCCTGCGCTTTTCTGATATCATCCACCACATATCCGCAGGGATCCATATGACCGGGCGGGGTCAGGATGAAGTCGAGAATGATCACGGCTGTGGTCGGATCGGCTGCTTCCTTGAGAATTGCAGGCTTGCGGATGCTGGCATCGATGGCCGGATGGGGACGGCCGAGTGTGAACTCTTCTTCGCCATAGTCAATTGCCGTATGAGCCTGGATTTCTTTTCCGCTTTCAAGCTTGTATTCCGGGTACAGCGGTGCATTTGAATAAATGCCGCCGGTTGCTTCCCACATGGTGCGCATTCCTTCATCAAGATATGTGCCCCCGGTATAAGCAGCTCTGACATATTTCTGTTCAGGAGCCATATCCTTCACTGCTTCTTCGGCGATTTCCTTCAGTTCTTCAAGAGAGCCGAGTGAATAATCATTATGGATGATTTCCAATGCTCTCAGAGCACAGTCATCCAGATTGGATGCATAGATTGAACCTGTCTCCTCGATTGTTTCGCGGTCGCATCCCATGAAGAATACAACTCTCGGCTTCTTCATTTCCCGGATTCTTGCGAGCAGCTTTTCAAGGACGCTGTCTGCCGGCTTGCGGGAAATCAGAATGATGTATTTTGTTTCGAGATCTGCTTCGAGAGCATCAATTCCCATTAACATCGTGATGCCGCCGACCGTTTCCTTGAGATCGTTTCCGCCGGTGCCGATCGTCTGTGAGACACCGCTGCCTGCTTCATGAAGAATTGCCGCAACATGCTGGATACCTGTTCCGGAAGCACCGACAATACCGAACGGACCGCGGTTGTTGATGGAAGAGAGAACAAGTGCGCTTCCGTTGATATTGGCAACGCCGCAATCCGGGCCCATGCATAAGAGTCCCTTTTCACGGGCAAGCTCCTTCATTTCTCTTTCATCTTCAAGCGGAACATTGTTGGAGAATACACAGCAGTGAAGTCCTGCATTGAGTGCCTTTTTGACTTCGGCAAGCGCATATTCACCCGGCACGGAAATCTGACAGAGATTTGCACGGGGATGGTCGTTCACTGCTTCACCTATTGAATTGTAATATTTCTTTTCTTCCGTTTCGGATTCCTTCTTTTCATCGGATGTGATTGCCCTCACTGCGTTTTTGAAAGCTTCCTTGCTTTCGGCACTTGCGACAATGACATAATCCGCTTCGCTGCATGCCTGAATTTCATCAGTGCTTAATCCGATTTCTTCAATGACTTCCTTAAAGACTGCAGTTGCCATTCCGACATAGCCAGTTTCGATTCCTTCCTGCTCATTCAGAACAGCTGTCTGCTGAAGTGTTTCCAGTGAGTCAATATATCTGTTTTTCTGAATTTTCACAAAGACCTGCATTTTACTCACCCTCCAGTTTTTTCACTTCTTCAACGAGTCCTTCAACTGCTTTGCGGAAGCAATCCATCGGCAGCTCAGCTGCGCCAGCCCCTGCCTGACCGCCTGTTTTCAGAGCGGATCCGCCGTGGCTGATCGGCAGAACATTTTTGCCGACAACCTTTCTGATATCGACACCGACCGGGAAGCCTCTGTAGTCATCCCACGGTACCGGTGCGAATGTATGTTCGCCAAGAGATACCTGACGTGCTTTTTCTGTTCTTTCCTTTGCATCGCGGAATGTACCGCCGGTCATACGCAGATATGACGGGCCAGCAATTGCGCTCATGCCGCCAAGGCCCCATACTTCCGTGACACAGCTGTCACCGAGATATCCGAGCAGATCCTTTTCGGTTGTGGTCGGATTGAGGAAAATGCCTTTGATAACCGGTGCTTTTGTTGTATACCATCTGTTGCCTGTGCCGGCGACCTGAATGCCGAACTCAATGCCGTTGCCGCCCATGCCGGTCATGACAGTGGAATACGGAACTTTCTTTGCGCTCTGCATGATCGCTTCAACGCCTGCCATCATGACATGCAGGAAGAAGCGGTCGTTGGCAGCGATTTCCTTAATGACTCTGTCGCGGACCGGATGATCCACATCCAGCAGCCAGGGAACCAGCTCCAGAGCCAGAGCCATGGAAGCTGCCGGCTGACGGTTGTGGTTTTCATCGCCCATGCCTGCTGTTTTGGAAAGAATACGGATCAGATCAATACCGCCGCTCTTTCTCACTGCTTCGCCAAGCACTGCCGCATAATCACCGCGGATGAAGCTGAGATTTTCTTCAACATCATCGCCGTAGATTCCCCATCTGAGAACTCTCGGATTGGAGCCGGGATGGGGTACGCAGTATCCTCTGCCGCCGGAATATTTATCTTCGACGACAAACACCGGCATGCTGGCGCTCATGACGCTGGATGCGGCATTGCCGCAGTTGTAATCCTGGGACGGTGCAATCCTGATTTCGCCTCTCATCACCATTTCCCATGCTTCATCGATATTCTCTGCAAGTCCGTCATGAACCGCCGCACCTGAGACAGCTGTCTTCAGGGGAATCGGCAGATCTTCCGGTCTGATCGTGGGACCCGGCACAAGAATCAGATTCTTCTCCATTCCCGGAACAGCTTCAATTGCCGGTCTGACATCAATCCAGACGGGTCTGCCGTTTGTCATGATGTCCATGACTTTCTGATTGGCAGCCGCCACTTTTTCCGCTACTGTCATATAGTTCACTCTCCTTTAATCCGCACCTTTTTTAATTGTGATACATGCATGGAAGCCGAGTTTCGGTACAACGACCTGCAGCTTTCCGTCATAGATTCTGTATCCGGCATTGCCCGGGCAGTCGAGATTTTCGACAATTGCCGATTTGTGCTCCCATGGAATTTCAGCTGTGACATCGCTGAGTACCGGCGGTTCAAAATAGCTGTTGCCAAAGTGACCGCATGCATTGACGAAGTGAATGATCTCGGTGTCATTTTTTCTGCCATGTGTTACTTCGACCATTTCAGAAAGATCTTCTGAAGCCTGCCTGATTCCGCAGATATTCACAAGAACATCTTTCACAAACAGACGGAATGCTTCATGGCCGTCCCTGTAATAATCGCTTCCTGTATACCAGGGAACTGTGATTCCCTTTCCGCTTCCGAATTCATTGACAGCGATTGCCGGCAGCTCTGTCGGTGCTTTGTCTGCATAGCATAATTCAGGCGGTCCGAAACGTTCGGGTTCACAATAAGCGCCGTATTTCTTCACGCCTTCCTGATATTTCTTCGGTTCATATTCCTTGCCGGTGATCAATAAGCTGCGGTTTGCAAATGAAGTGAATGTTTCCTGATCCTTTTCATCAAACAGGAACATTGCACCTTCGCAGTTTCTGTCCGTCTTCTCTGCTTCTTCAATCCCGCAGCACTCCAGCTTCACCGTATTTCCTGCCGCAATCACGATGCCGCCGTTTTCCGCATAGCTGCTCAGCTTCTTCTGCATCATTTCCGGCAGACGGTTTTTGGAAGGAAGAATGACAGCTTTATAAGCTGAGAGATCCTTCTTCATTAAGCCGCCCATCAGTGTCTCATCGAAGTAAATATGATTTTCACTTAAGAGTCTCACCCATCCTCTTTCTTCCGGATTGGGGATGATATAGGAATCCTTGACAATGAGTACATCGGAAACACTCTTGACGCTGTACATGAGATCCTCATGTTCTTTTGCATAGGCGAAGACTTTCTTCACTCTTTCAAATGTGCTCTGATCTGCTTTGTCATAAAGACGGCCGATCACATAGTAGTCAATGCCTGCAAAATTGGAGAGTGTCTGCCATAAGCGCAGTTCCTGAAGAGCGCCTGTGCAGGAAGGATGACGGTACGGAAAGCCCATGAAGTCAACATTTGCGACAGTCGCTTCCACATCCATTCCCCTCATCATGCGGGCAGCCGAAGATGCCTGATACTGCCAGGAAGGCAGCTCTGCACCAAAGTCTGTATGTGCTTCCTGACGGGAGTAATCAACTGAACAATATGCAAGATCAGGATTGATCTTCTTCAGAAGCGATGTAATTCTCTTCTTCTGCGCAGAAGCGATCTCCTGCTGGAAGCCGAAGTAGATCATGCTTGCCTTGTCACCGGGTCTTAACTCAACCGGGATATCCATGCCTGTCTTTGCCTTGAATGCGGCTTTGCAGGTATCGCACTGACACGGACCGTGACGCTTCATCGAGTAGTCAACGATATAGCCGGTTGCGCTTCCCATGTTGCAGTAGATGCCGTCAAACGGAATCTTCGCAAACATTTCTTCCAGGATCTGATCCATGTATTCTGCCTGATAGCCGCCGAGCAGACATGTCTGCACATAGCCGTTGTAGTTCAGCTCGCTTCCGTCCGGGTGTCTGTATGCCCAGTCCGGATGTCTTTCAAAAACGGATCCGGGAATCTTGGAAAAATCTGTACGGGCAATGACTTTGATGCCGTTTTCATGGCATCTGTCCACCAGATGTTTCAGATCGAAATTGTCGATGAATCTGCTGTTCACATGGTCTTCGAGTTCGCTGTCATAGCCTGCCATCAGTCCGGCCGCATTCAGCATGACCGCATTGCAGGAAAATGATTTCAGTTCTTCAATGAAACGGTCTTCGTCAAAATTGTCTGTGTCTATTTCGCGGAAATTCGGCTGAATCATACGCCATGGATATTCTTTCCACCAGTTGCTCATGCGCTTTTTTCCTCCTGTTTATCATGTTTTTTCTTCATTCTGATCTTAGCAGAACGGTAAAAGCTAATATATTTTGATATTGGTTAATTTATCTGTATTTTTGACATTAAAAAAGACAATGAGCGAAGATTTTTCACTCACTGCCCTGCTGTTTTTTCAATTACTGCTGCACGTACTTTTCGCCGTCGAGAAGCACCACATTCATCTTCTCAACCGTCACCTTTTCCCAGACTCCTGCCTGGATATAAGGCTCGGATGCAAGATACTCGTCAAAGAGCTCTCTGGAAGGAAAATCCATCACCATCACAGAGCCTTTCATCTTTCCTTCTTCATCGAGAAGGCCGCCTGCACATAATACTTTCCCTTTGATCTTTGACATGTTGGCAAGATGATCGGGACGTACTTCCATTCGTTTTTCAAGCATCCCTGCCCCGTCATAAGCTGTAATCACAAACTGCATATTTCCTCCTTGTGCAATTATTTTTCCTTCACCATCACAAATGCCACCGCATAATCCTGATCGTGAGAAATCGAAACAGAAATTTCCGGATGATTGAGGACATACGGCTTTCCGTATTCATCATTCAGAATTGAATAGTTCAGATAGTTTCTGTCTCCGCTCGCTTTGAAGATCGCTTCCTTCGCAGCGAAACGGCCGCCGAGGTATTCAATCTTTCTGCGTTCATTCTGACGTGATTCTAATTCTTTCTTTTCTTCACTGCTCAGCACATAATCACAAAACGGTGAGTCGGGATTGATGCGTGGCAGGTATACAATGTCTGTTCCGATCATATAACCATTATCCTTTCATTTCATATCAGCTTCAAGTCGATTGTATATACGCAAATTCGTTTCTATATTTCAGAATTTGACAAATATATATTCATATTCAAGAATAGAATCAGAAAAATCAGTGATCCATCATAAATGAGGTGTCTGACATGGAATTTGAAGAGCTGAATGTTGAAGACAGAGTCAAGTATCTGACAGAATTGATCGAATGTTTCGGACCGTGCTATCTCTGGAAATATGACCCGGCGGGGAATCTTCTGGAAACCACCTGTCCCGACCGCGTTCTGCACCGCGTCTTTGAAGAAAGCGGGCTGGCGGAATATCTGTTCGAATATATCAAAGATCATCATGAGCCGATCGTGATGAGCAATCCATATGGCCTGCTTTGGTGTGCTTCCTTTGAAACTGATGCAGAGAACACTGTCAGAACCATTTATCTCTTCGGGCCGGTCGGCACCCAGGAGCTGACCCATGAAAACAAAGCAATAATGATCAATTCATCCAGGCTTCCTGAATCATGGCGTCCGAAGTTCAAAAAAATCGTCAATCGCATTCCGATCATGATGTCCTCATTCTTTTTCCAGTATGCGATTATGATGAATTACTGCGTCACCGGAAACAGAATCAATGTCGCCGATCTTGTCTTTTTCAAATCACCGTTTGCCGATAAGCGGCAGCTTTTCGAGCAGAACGAACAGTCCGGCAGACACGACCGTATCCACACCTATATGGCAGAGCAGGAACTGCTGCGGATGGTCAGAGAAGGAAATCTCCATTATAAAAAAGCACTCGAAAATGCGGCGGCTGTCAGCCTTGGGGTCGGTTCGGGTGAAAAGGACGCACTGAAACATGCGCAGATTTCCCAGCTTGTCTTTATCTCACTCTGTACAAGGGCTGCGATTGAAGGCGGGCTGTCACCGGAAACTGCCTATTCAAAAGGAGATGCCTATATCGGTGATATCATGAACTGCAAAAATGTCACCGATACTGTTCATATCGGTCATTCCATGTATGTTGATTTCATTGAAATGGTTCATCAGCGCAATAACAATCCGCTCTATTCTTCGACTGTGCAGAGCTGCTGCGACTATATCGAAACCCATCTTGAGAAAAAGATTGAACTGAAAGATCTGGCCAGACGGCTCGGCTATTCGGAATACTATCTTTCCAGAAAATTCAAAAGTGAAACCGGAAAGTCGATCAGCGAGTACATCCGCAAAGCAAGAATTGAAAGAGCGATGATTCTGCTTGCGACAACCCAGATGGACATTCAGAATATCAGTGACAGATTATGCTTCGGCAGCCGCAGCTTCTTCGCCGATACCTTCCGCAAGGAAGTCGGGATGCCGCCGGCAGAATACCGCAGGAAGAACCAGAAACTGTAAAAGAGAAGAACCGCATGATTCTTCTCTTTCATTTCTTACTGAATTTCAAATGATCTGAAATCAACTGATGCATCCGAGCGGATGATGAAGTAAAGTGCGTGCACGCCTTCGGGCAGCTTCAGGTCAGAAGTGCATTCATGCCACTCCTCACCTGCTTTGAGCTCAAGCTTTGCACAGGGAGAAGCATCGGGGGATGTATGAACTGTCATCAGTGCGTCTTTTGCGCTTCTGGTACATACACTGATCTGACTTTCACTGCCCTCACACTCAAAATATTTGAATGCGCACCAGGAGCCGTTTTTCATATTGGCAATATACTGGTCGCTGTTTTCTTCTCTGTCTTCGCCGCTCTGGGTAAAGTAAGGATAGAGATTTTTCTTATCCTTCTTTTTCGCACCGTCACTGGAAATGATGCCGTCTTTGCCGCTCAGGTTGCATGCGATCCGCGCTTCATAGAAACCCTTTGCTTTCAGAGGCCCGTTATTCAATCCGCAGGATGTCAATTCCGCCTGTTCGATTGTTCCGTCTTTGCGGATGGTCAGCTTTTCGGCACAGCCCTGACGGTTGCTCTTTAAGCGGTTGGTCTGACGGTGATAGAAGATATACCAGTCTCCGTTCAGATTGACCATGCCGCCATGCGTATTGCCGAGATAATTGAGCGGTTTTGTATTTCCGTGAAAGCCGATGTCAGCGATGCTGATGAGGGTTCCGCCATAGACGAAATCACGGTCGGGTTTGTCGCTGTATGCATAGCAGAGCTCATGGGAGAGGATGGAAGAATATACATAGCAGTATTTTCCGTTCACCTTGCGGATGGAGCTTGCTTCAAAGAAACCATGGCCTTCAAACCCGGTTCCCTTTGCAGCAGCCTTACCCGGCGCAATTGGATGCTCTTCACCTTCCACCGTCATCATGTCATCCGAAAGATGCAGACAGACGGAACCTGTCAGGTTGTTGCCGCGCATCTTCAGTACGGTTTTCATGAAACCTTCCGGAGAGAAGCCGACATAGAGATAGACCTTCCCGTCATCATCGACAAGCACACCCGGATCAAATGCGAATGAATCGCCCTTCTTTTCTCCCCAGGGTGTTCCGTCCGGATGCTTCACACAGCCATAATATTCAAACGGTCCTTCCGGTCTGTCAGATACTGCTACGCATGTGCACTGCAGTGCGTGCAGCTGATAGTAGAGATAATACCGGCCGTCATTCCCCCATATACAATCCGGTGCGCACAAATGCATTTTCTTTTCCGGATTGCGGGGATCCTGATCGCTTCTGTAAATGATGCCATGGCTTTTCCATGCAGACAGATCATCCAACGGAGCAGACCAGCAGACATAGTCATTGAGACAGAAGTCCTCGCCGCCGAAGCGGTCATGGGATCCGTATACATAAAGCCTGTCTCCGAAGACTCTCGGTTCGCCGTCCGGAACATATTCCCATGAGGGCAGATAAGGATTGTATACCTGATTGTTCATCTGAGTCCCTCGTTTATTTCTTAATCTTCTGAAGCGCTACGTTCAGACTTCTGATCATCTCACCCGGCACACTGTCGCCTGCCTGTTTGATCAGACTTTCCAGAGACAGTCCTTCCATCATCTTCTGCAGATTTGCATTTTCATTGGCACCTTTGGCAACATCGCCTCTGCTTGCCGTCATGCGTTCCATCATCTTTGCAAGGATTGCTCCGGTATGCGGATTCTTTTTCAGAGCACCCATTGTATCCTTGATGGAATAATATGCAGGATCGTAATCGGCTGTATCAAACCAGTTGATGACTGCCTGCCTGCGGAAGATATATTCAGGATCCGGTTCATTCACTTTTCTGACTGTCATCTCATCGCAGCATTCACCTGAAACCGCCTTGATGATGTGTTCGCCGTTTAACGGAACTTCGAATGTGAAGATTCTCTTTCCTTCTTTTGTTTCAGATTCTTTTCCGTCGACAAACAGAGTCACTGCATCAAGATTGGAATAGACTTTGATCTCTGTTTTTTCTTCGGCGCGGTTCACATATCTCTTTGAGCAAAGATGCACAAACTTCTCTCTGGACCAGGCTGCCTTGTAGAGATAGAATGCATCTTTTCTTGTCTTGTGGTCGAATTCGACAAGACCTTTCTGGTTCTGTCCCTTTTTGCCGCCTTCATCTCTTCCGTCTGCCGCAAAGTCAAACAGATTCCAGACATGGGTTGCCCAGAGATAAGGTCTTTCATCAATCATCTTCAGAAGATGTTCATGATAGACACACTGATATTCTTCTGTATAGTCTCCCTGCTCAGGAGCTGAAGAATGGTATTTTTTATTTGCATCTGCACCGTATTCCGAGAAGCCGATGACTCTTTCCGGATACTTTGCATGATATTCATCGAAGAATGCATCGTTCTGTTCAAGTGAACCGAGATACCATCCGAAATAGAGATTGTAGCTGGCAATATCGGAAACCGGAATCAGTTCGGAATCCTTTTCAAGCATGAATGCATGCGCCATGACGGTGGGTCTTGTTGCGTCCATTCTGTGGCAGAGGTCATTGAGTTCCTTATGATCATTGATCACTTCATCAGTAACCGGTGAGCCGGCTGAGATTTCATTGGAAAGTCCCCAGCAGACAATGGACGGATGATGATAGCACTGTGTGATCAGCTCTTTCATCTGGGAAAGGGCATTCTCTTTTCCAGATGTCATGTGCTTTGTGATATAAGGAATTTCAGCCCAGACGACAATACCGTTTTCATCGCAGAGATCATAGAAATACTGATCATGCTGATAATGGGCAAGACGCAATGTATTGGCGCCAAGATCCTTTACGACCGCCATGTCTTCATCATGTTCTTTGTGTGTCAGGGCATTGCCGGTTCCGATTCTGTCCTGATGTCTTGAAACGCCTCTTAACGGATAGCTGCGTCCGTTGAGGAAGAATCCTTTTTCTGCATCCATGCAGAATTCACGGCAGCCGAAACGCACTGAAACTTCATCTTTCACTTTGCCGTCTTTGATCAGTTTTGCTTTGAGTGTATAGAGATACGGATCATCAATGCCGTCCCAGAGATGAACATCATTCATCTCAAATTCGCAATAAGCTGTACCGTTGGAAACTGAAGCTCTGTACTGTTCGCCGTCTACACAGAGGACAACCTCATCGCCGTCCGTTACCCATGTTTCAACTTTAATCTGTGCACATTTCTTTTCAGCATTGACAACCGGTGTCACCTTGATTCCGTCTGTGCCGTCCTTGACACATTCGAAATGTGCTTTGTCGACAACGATCAGATTCACATCACGGTAAATGCCGCCGTAGAATGTGAAGTCTGCCACCTGCGGATAGACTCTGTCATTGGCGCTGTTGTCGGTTCTGACTTCCAGCAGATTGTCTTGCTTCAGATGATCTGTCAGATCAAAGCGGAACAGTGAATAGCCGCCTTCATGAGTGCCGATTGTTTCGCCGTTGAGAATGACTTCTGCACTCATTGCGACGCCGGCGAATTCGATATAGACACGTTCGTTTTCTTCTCTTTCAGGTGCAGCGAATGATTTTCGGTAGACAGCAGTGCCGCGCCAGTAGTCATTGCCGCCATCCTGTCCGTCTTTCGCATTCCATGTATGCGGAAGATTGACAGAGACTATTTCGTGTCCCGGCTGTTCAAACTGCCATTCCTGATTGAACTGAATTGTTTTTCTCATATAAGACTCCCTGTTATTTTTTAAAGTCAATCCACGTACCCTTTTTCAGAATACGTGGATTGCCGGCTGATTGAATGTGATTAATTATGACTTTTGCTTTTTAGCTTTTTTCGCTTCTTTCTTAGCAGCGACTTTTGCAAGATATTTCTGATTTTCAGTATCGAAGTCAAGACCATGCTTTGCACACTTTTCTTTCAGTTCCTTGATTCTGATTTCTTCAGCTTCTGCCTGCTGCTTTGCAATTTCAGCTCTCTGTTGTTCGAGCGGTGAAACATAAAGGATACCCTTGGCTGCGCATTCTGCCTTCTTTCTTTCAGTCAGTTCTTCCTGAACTGCCGGCATCTTCTTGTCAATATCGAAGAAGAACATGAACAGAACGAAGAAGAGGATGGCTGTGAGGGCGATGGCACCCTGATAGGAGAAGTTGATCCATGTTGTGGCAGCTGCCGGCTGATCAGCGAAGACTTCGATGATTTTACCCTTCTTTTCGATTGTGCCGATTGCTTCCGGAGTGACATACTTTGTCACCATGAGACCGAGGTTGAAGAGACCCTGTCCAAGACCGTTGGCGAGTGAATGCATGAAGCCGACAAGAGCAGCTGTGATACCTTCAACTCTGACTCTCTGTGAATATTCAACATGGTCGATTGCGTCACCGGTGAAGCTCATCATTGTATAGACATAGAACATTGCACCGACGCCGCCAAGACCTGTACCGACATAAACCGGCATTGTGTGGCCTGCGCCGAAGAAAGCGAAGATTGCACCTGCTGCAGCGATGACTGAACCGATGATGATCATCAGATGTCTGCCGTATTTCTTGATTAACGGAACGACAATGAAGAGCATCGGTCCCATCGGAGCCATGGAGATCATTGTGAAACGACGCTGGATTGCAGCATATTCACCGTATGCGTTGCCCTGAACAACCCATCCTGCATAGTAGACCTGGCTGACACCCTTGAGAGCGTTGAGAATCTGGTAAATGAAGATGAGGAGAATGAACATAACCCAGTACTTATCTTTGACACAAGCCTTGAGCTGCTGACCGAAGGTAGCTTCTTCAGGCTTCTTCTCTTCGGCATCAGTTTCTGTCATGCGGCGTTCTTCAGTGATACGCTCACGTGTGTAGAAGTACTGAATGAATGTCAGCGGAACTGCAAGTACACACAGGAATGAGAGGCATAACAGATAACCCTGCTTCATGTCGCCGCCTGTGAATCCCTTTGCGATTGCGCCGAGCAGTGTCGGGAAGATGATGGAGATCATACCGGTACCGATATTCTTTGTGATCTGGCCCATCATGGAGTTGCCGGAACGCTGCTTGACATTTCTGGTTGACAGTGCAGCGGAGAGCTCGTAAGCCATGTACCACATTGTATAACCGACGGAGTAGAAGAGGTTATAGGAGATAGCAACCCAAATCGCCTGCGCTTTTGCGCTCATGTCCGGGATTGCGAACATCATGATGATACTTCCGATTGTGATCGGCAGTGAAAGGATGAACCATGGACGCAGCTTACCCTGTCTGCAGACTGTCTTGTCCAGAAGTTTTGCCATGATGACGTTTGTGATGGCATCAAGGATCTTGGAGAAGACGGGGAAGAATACCATGAAGCTTGCGATCCACATACCGCGGCTTACGGTGAATCCGAGTGTGTCGGTCAGATACTGGTTGAAGTAACTGTTGACGATGGACTGCAGCATCATGATGCCGAACGGTCCGACAACATAGCCAAGCCACTTTTCTTTTCCGGTGACATTGGCAGACTTGATTCGGGTGTTCCAGAAAGGCTTGTCAAACCAGCCTTCAAGGAGACCTTTCTTCGCTTTCGCTGTACTCATTTTCTTTCTCCTTATCAATCTTTCTTTTGTTATCTCTAAACTAACATGTTCAATTCAGTCAAAATATTTTCATATTTGCTTTTTTGTTTTGATATTTGCTTTGTTAACGCTTTCAGTCCAGATAATTCCATTCTGCAGGATCTGTCCATCCGCGCTTGCCGAGATATTTGTCCAGCGGAAGCTTTTCGATTTCTTCCTTCGGCATCTTGGAGTCGGTCAGTCTGGCAAAGCCGCTGGTGACGGGAACTGCCGTGAATCTGTCTCTCTCTGTCATCAGGTTGAGCATCGGCTCTTCATTTTCAAATCTGCGCTTGTTTTCAGCAATGATTTCAATGCTGCGGCGCTGTCTGTCGGGAACCTGCGGGGTTGTGTGCGGTGTGATATAGACATCCGGCAGTCTCCATAAAGGATGATCGGAAGGAAGCGGATCTTCCTCGATGACATCAAGGCCGGCGCCGGCAATGACGCCGTTCTGAATTGCTTCGGTAAGATCTGCCGTATTGACGATGCCGCCTCTGGCCAGGTTGACTAAGAAGGCATCCTTCTTCATCTTTGCGTATGTTTCCCTGTTGAACATATGATAGGTTTCATCCGTCAGCATCAGTGTCAGGATGACGAAATCGCAGTTTTCAAGGATGTAATCCATCGTGTCGCCGTTATTGCCGATGAACTTTCCGGCCAGCCAGTCATAGCCTTTGATCGGGAACTTGTCATAGGCATAGACATCCATGCCGAATGCTCTGAGTCTGTCGGCGAGCATCTTTCCGTTATTGCCGAGACCGATAATTCCTGCCTTGCGGCCATAGAGACCGCGCCATGTGTTGGAGCCTTCCACACCCCATCTGCCTTCCTCCTGCGCTTTGAGGAGTTCTTTTGTGTGGTAGCAGTGCTGGAACATGAAGTAGATGCAGTGTTCGGCAAGCACCGGTGCACTTCTGCCGGCAGCGCCTGTCACCATGATGTTTTTGGCAAAGACTTCATCTCTGGCAGATCCGTTGAGACCGGAATGATCGCAGAAGATCCACTTCAGATTGTTTTCACCGAGCAGGCAGTTATCCACGTCGCCGAGAATGATTGCGACATCGGCATCCTTTGCTTCTTCTGCCAGCTTTTCTTTGTCATAGAAATTCACATATACAAATTCAGATTCGGGAAAGACACTGCGCAGTCTGTGGTAGTTTTCCTTGTTGTACCAAACTGTAGAAACAACTTTGTTGATTTTTCTCATGAGGTTTCCCCTTTCACAATTGCATTATAAAAAGTATGCGTTTTCATTTTTATCTGTGAATTTGTTCTTTTATCCGTATATTCGATTACTTAAAAGGCAGGCCGTATGACCTGTCCCTTGTTCATTTCTGTGCTTTATTCAGCTCTTTTTTCAGATAAACCGTGAAGCATGCACCGCTTCCCGGTGAAGAGTCAACTTCAATTCTGCCTTCATGAAGGGAAATGATCTTTCTAACCATCGCCAGGCCGAGACCGTTTCCTTTTGTTTTATGGCTTGTATCACCCTGATAGAACTGATCGAAAATATGTGCTTTTGTTTCTTCATCCATTCCCGGTCCGTGATCGGTAAAGGAAACAGCGATCTCATCCCCCTCAGAATCGGTGATCGTGATACTCACCGACTCATGGTCCGGGCTGAATTTGGCCGCATTGTCGATGATATTCAGCCACACTTCCTTTAACATCGCTTCATTGCCGGTATAATCAACAGGTTTTAAGGAAAGATCAAAGACAATCTCCTTCTCTTTCCATTTCTGCTCACTCACCAGTGCACATTGTCTGATCTGCTCATCGAGCCGGAACTGTTTACAATCAGTCAGGATTGCCTGTGATTCAAGCCGGCTGAGATCCAGAATTCTTGAAGAAAGATCAGCCAGGCGCAGACTCTCATCATGGATGATCTCCAGATATTCCTTCCTCTCTTCTTCATCCAGATCTTCCTCCATCAAAAGATCCGCAAATCCGCTGATACTGACAATCGGTGTTTTGAATTCATGAGAGAAATTTGAAACAAAGTCTTTTCTCAATATTTCCGTTCCTTCCAGCTGTTCTGCCGTGCGGTTGAATGTATCCCTGAATTGTCTGATTTCCTTCGGCCGCCAGACATCTTCATGTTCAATGCGTCCGGAAAAATTTCCGTCTGCCAGATCATTCATCGCATCCATCACTTCTTTCATCGGAACGATAAAGACTTTGCGGATCATGAATACCATACTGACAGCAGTCAGAATGCATACTGCATAAATGAATACAAGTCCGCCCCCGACTGTCAGCTTTCCCTGATCCAGGAAAAAGCCGCCGTCAATTCCCAGACTGATGATCAGACTGACAAGTCCCAGCATCAGAAAGACAATAAAGAACAGATTGACCGTCAGCAGCATCGTCAGATTCAGTGTGCTGAAAAACTCTCTGATTTTCTTCATATTCTCACCTATTGTTTGCGCACAGCCCGATAGCCCATGCCGCGGATTGTCTGGATCTCAAATTCAGGCCAGTCATAAAAGCGGGTGCGCAGACGGTTGATATGAACATTGACTGTCTTCTCATCGCTTTCGCTGTCCATGCCCCAGATTTCATCCAGCAGTTCAAGTCTTGTGAAAGTGCGCTCGGGATAGGCAAGCAATTTATAAAGAAGATTGAATTCCTTTGGCGGCAGCACCTGAACATCAAATCCTCTTCTGACACTGTGGGAATCATAATCAAGGATGACATCGCCGATGGTAATACGGTGTTCATCGACAATTCTTGCCCGCCGTAAAAGTGCCTTGATTCTTAAAACCATTTCCTGTCTGTCGACAGGCTTGACCATATAATCATCGGTTCCGACAAGGAATCCTGTATGCTTATCCTCGGGCATCGACTTTGCCGTCAGCAGCATAATCGGCATCAGACTGCCGCTTTCACGGATTGTTTCTGTCAGCTCATATCCATCCATTTCAGGCATCATCACATCGCTGATCAGTAAATCAATATGTTCATGATCCATGATTTCCAGCGCTTCTTTCCCGTTGCATGCCTGAACAGGTTCATAGCCTTCCCGTTTCAATATGGCAGAGAGCAGTTTCCTTGTGCTCAGATCATCTTCGGCAACCAGAATTTTAAACATATGCATGCCTCCTAACGTCCGTATGGTTTTTCACAGTTACTATCATGACATTCCGGTTCATGAAAATCAGTTCGTATTTTCAATATTCTGTGCAAAAAATAAACGAAAGATAAACAGAAATGTTAACCGTGAGTTTACATTGGGACACTATTCTTGAAACCGTAAACATCGACAGCTGAAGAAAAAAACGGAGGAAATCAGAAATGAACCAGAATAAAGAAACAATTTACTTACTCACCGGCGCCGCAGGATTCCTCGGCTCCAACATCTGCAGAGGACTGATCGAAAGAGGCGACAAGGTACGCGCATTCGTACTGAAAAATGACCCGGCAGTCAAATACATCCCGGCCGGTATTGAAATCTTTGAAGGCGACTTATGCAGCGCTGAGGACTGCGACAGATTCTTCGATGTCGAAGAGGGATATGAAACCATCTGCATCCATTGCGCAAGCATGGTCACAGTCAACCCCGACTACAATGAAAAGCTGATGGCAGTCAATGTCGGCGGAACAGAAAACATCATCGCCGCCATGAAGAACCATCCCGAAGCACGCAAGCTTGTCTATGTATCAAGCACCGGTGCAATTCCCGAACTGCCCAAAGGACAGAAGATCAAAGAAGTCAGTCAGTTTGTTCCCTACAACGACGATCAGGTTGTCGGCTGGTACAGCCGCTCCAAGGCAATCGCAACCCAAAAGGTTCTCGATTCCGCAAGTGAAGGCATGAACGCATGCGTTGTTCATCCGTCCGGAATCCTCGGGCCGGAGGATCACGCAATCAGCGAAACAACCGGCACAATCATCAAGATCATGAACGGTGAAATGCCTGTCGGTATGGGCGGCAGCTTCAATCTCTGCGACGTCCGTGACCTGGCAGCCGGCACAATCGCCGCAGCCGACAAAGGCCGTAAGGGCGAATGCTATATCTTAGGCAACAAGGAAGTGACCCTGAAGGAAGTTGCCCATATGCTGCATGATGCCTGCGGCTGCAAGCAGCCTCTGTTTTATGTCCCGATCGCCCTTGCCTACAGACTTGCGGCAAGCATGGAAAAGAAAGCCGCCAAAACCGGTGAAAAGCCGCTCATGACAAAATTCGCGGTTTATAACCTCGACAGAAACAACAGCTTCGATTATTCAAAAGCTGAACGTGAACTCGGCTATCATACACGTCCGTATGCGGAAACACTGCGTGACGAAGCAATCTGGCTCGTCAAAGAAGGCAAGATCAAGGGCAATGTCAGAATCGCTGAAGAAGCTGCCGCTGCTTCCGAAAATATGAGTGTTGAAGCTCAGGTTTCCAGGTCAATTGAGAACAGAAAGCTTGTTGAAGCAATCGCTGCCGCTGAAAGCTTTGAATCCTTTGAAACTCTTCTGAATCAGGCTGCGATCACAGGTACAGTAGAAGAAATGAAGAATGCATATCAGAATATTGTTCTCTCACGCGATCGTGAAGAGCTGATCAGCCTCTTCAATGACCACAGCTATTACAGCTGTTTCAGAAGACTGGCCGAAAAAGGCATTGAAACTTCACCGGCTGAATTTGATCTGATCAAGGATATCTTCGGAGCTGCGACAGATTCAAATATGTCTGTTGATATGAACAATGCAAAAACAGCCGCTCAGGCAGCTGAAGTTCTGAAAGTACACGGCCACTATCACATCACCGAAGACTTCCTGCTCACCATGGTGAAATATTCAAATCTTCTTTCCGAAGCAGGCATCTTCACACAAGAAGACTATGCAGATATGGCTAAGCTGTCAGTAGAAGACAGAGCTGCTAAATATGTCAATCTGTTAAGCGCCATCAGCGTTCTGACATCACTCAGATACGGCATCACCGACAGCCTTGAAATTCCTTACATCATCGCAATTGCCGGTTGCACTGCTTTCATCAGGGAACGTTTCCAGTGAAAAGAGATCACAGAAAGAAAAAAACATGAGACTGAACGAAACAGCAACAATGGAAAATTCAAAAGAACTCCGCATCAAAGCAATGAACGAAATCGATGCTCTTCCCGTCAAAACAAAGCAGGATGAAATGCTGAAGAGAATGTACGACTGGTGGGGAACATGGCAGCCGGATTATGAAGGCTGGCTGAAGTGTGCCGACAGCCTGTACGCACAATCAGCAATCATCAACGCAATCGGCGGTGAGCAGAAATACTGCGACTACCGCGTCAGTATGAAGGGGCAGCGCGACGCCTGCAATATGGAAATGGGACCGATCCTGCAGTCAATTGTCAATGAAGATACTGTCGCTCTTGTGTATGACATGTATCTGATTCCGAAAGGAATGGAAAATCCGCCCGTATTCAAAATGACTGTCACAGAATTCAATCACTTCGATCTGGTTGATGGCAAGCTCATGGTGACACGTCTGGATCTTTATACAGACGGCGGAAACATGCCGAAGCACTGAAAAAAAAAACATAAAAAAGATCGGATATCAAACAGATCAAATTCTGCAGATATCCGATTTTTTCACATTCTGCTTAATACCGGAAGCACATGATCAAGCACTTTCTGATATGCGCATTCTTCCTCATTCAGATAACAGACATTCTGTCTTCTGCACCCACCGCTGCACATTTTAACGTAGCGGCATGTTTCACACGGCTTTTTGGAACACTTTGATTCGAGTATGAATTTCTTCGCTGTTTCACTCTGATTGAAATCTGAGAAGGAGTGCTCATGAAGATTGCCGAGCAGATATTCATCCAGGCACCAGAAGTCACATGGATAGGTATCGCCGTTGGATTCAATGACATACTGCAGTGTGCACATGCCGATCATGCCGCATTGATACGGCGGCTGCCCGTGCGCCATCCCGTAGAGATTTTCAAACAGATTGACACTGACCGCATTCCCTTTCCGAAGTTCCTTCAGCCATTCATCAAAGAATTCATTGAAGAATGACGCATACTCACTGACCGAAAGAGCAAACACGCCGGTACTTTCATGAAATCCCGGCAGACACGGAATCAACTGGACAAATCCGAATCTGTTTTCTTTACAGAAACGGAACAAAGCCTTTGCATGTCCGGCAAGATCTTTTGTGACAACCGTCAGGATATTGAAATCAACTTTGTGTTTCCGAAGCAGCTTCACATTGTCCATGATTGCGTAATAGACACTCTTTCCGGAAGCGTCAAAGCGGAATTCATCCATGTTGAGCTTATAGCCGTCAATGGAGATGCCGATCAGAAAATTGTTTTCTTTAAAGAATTTCACCCATGCTTCATCGATCAATGTTCCGTTTGTCTGCAGTGCATAATTGACTTTGATTCCTTTATACTTTTCCATCTGTGATACAAAATGACGGAAATAATCAAGCCCTGCAACTGTCGGCTCGCCTCCCTGGAAACTGATGTTGGCAATTCCCTTTCCGCCAAGAGCTTCATTGATTCTTTCAATGATGAGATCTGCTGTTTCTTCACTCATCACGCCGTTGGAAGCGACAGCTCTGTTTTCTGAAATGTCTGTATAAAAACAATATCTGCACCTCAGATTGCAGAGTGAGGAAGCCGGTTTGATCATGACGGAAATGGATTTTGAAGGCATCAGGAACTCCTTTTTTAACTCTTATCTGCGGTCAATTCTCAGGACGCACATGATATCGTCTTTAGTGATGCGTAACTGTGACTGATTGACAAGATTATGATCGATGACAACTCCCTGGATTGCCTGTGCAAGTGCCTGGGCACTGCCAAAGCGCAGACGCACTTTTCCGCCAGGTGCCTGCTGCTGCACGGAAGCGAGAACCTGATTTGCGTCATATTTTTCAAAATAGGTACCGGCGAGTCTGTGGAATTCCATCTTGAGCGAAGATGCTTTCGGGAAGGAAATCGAAAGACGGGCCTGGTCATTGCCGGTTTCAAGAACTGAAGGAATCGGATGCTCTTTTGAAATCCATGTATCATTCAGACAGAAATAATCATGTTCGCAGCTTTCAACTCCGTTTTCAAGAATCAGATCATCCCATGTGCAGTCAATCCATGTCCAGTTTCCGTCAATATATGCCATATTCCACGCATGGCGGATTGTATTGCCGCGCTTTGTGGCAGGACCGCTGACATAGATGCATTCGATTCCGACGCTTCTGCATAACAGCATGAACGCTCTTGCATAACCGGCACAGACGGAATTGCCGCCCATGAAGACGCTTGAAATGTTCTGATCAAGATAGCCGTCGCTGTCACGGCCGGTGTTGAATTTTGTTTTGGAAACGATGTAATCGTGGAAGAGAAGTGCTTTTTTCCAGTCACTGTCAAGCTGACGGGCCTGTGCCAGGATCTCCTGGATGGCATTGGCCATTGCGGCAGTGATCTGTTTTTCTTTTCCGGTTAACTGAAGAAACTGATGCTTTGTCACCTTGCCCACGAGATTGAAGGAATATCTGGCCGGTGTATCCGCCCACCAGAGTTCAGGATGATCGTCAAGAACGGCACGGTTTGCAATGAGATAATCAGCAGTTGAAACCGGATCAATCGCAAATTCGGTTTCGAACTGACGCATGTGTGTCAGAAGCGTGTCATAGGTTTTCTTCTGTGCATTATTCAGAAAGCTATAATAAAAGCCATGATTCAGGTCGAGCTGTTTTGCCATAAATGATTTCCCCTCTGTAAGTTATAATTGAATTATATCTTAGAAAGACAGCGCATGAACTTCTTTTGCGAAGAACCATGCAGGATGATATGGTGACTTATATGAAAAAAGACGCAGTGATTTTTGATATCGACGGCACACTGACTAACAGCACACGGGCAATCATCGCTTCCTGGAACAGACATCTTTCCTCTCTGGATTATCCCTGTGTGCTTCTTGATGAAAAACTGGCAGGCTCTTTAATGGGGAAAACAATGGATGACTGGGCAATGGCAGTGCTGCCTGAAGTTCCCCTTTCCGTTTCCAGAAAAATCACGGAAGTTATGGAGCAGAAGGAAAATGAAGAAATCCGCACAAACGGAACTGATCTTTATCCGTATGTCAGAGAAACATTTGAACTTCTAAGCAAAGATTATCAGCTCTTCATTCTTTCCAACTGCGGCAGAGGCTATATCGAAGCAGTCATGGCTTACGCTGAAATTGAGCCGTTTGTAAAAGGCCATCTCTGCTTTGGAGACAACGGACTGGACAAGCCCGACAATCTGAAAAAGATGATCGCTGATTATCAATTGAAAAATCCCGTTTACGTCGGCGACACAAAACGGGATGAGGAATGCTGCGAGATTGCTGGTGTTCCCTTTATCTTTGTCTCCTATGGATTCGGAGATGTCCCGGATGCACAATACCGGTGTGATTCACTCAGAGATCTGGCTGATGTGATTTCAGAGATGGGCTGAGAAATACAGAATGAATTGAAAAGAAGTTCATCCGGTTTTGACCGACATGAGCTTCTTTTTTCATCATGATTTCAATTCAAGATATCCGCTTTCAACGATTTCGTCGACTTCTTCTTTACTCAGCATCAATACTTCAGCAGCTTCCTCAAGACTCTTTCCGGCTGAGATCTGCCGTT
>JAUNEN010000175.1 GCA_030525525.1 Erysipelotrichaceae bacterium | reverse complement strand
CAAAAAACTGAGACTCGCGGAAGCCTCAGTTTTTCAGTTTGTATTCTGATTCTTTTTCAGAATTCAGCGGATATAGAGCGGATGATCAAGATCAAGGATTCCCGTTTCTTCATCAAGCTTCAGGCAGGAAAGTGCGCCACTGCCATCACTCAATGCGCAGCCGCAGTCAATATCGACATATCTGCAGCCGTTATCAAAATCGGAATATACAACTTCATCTTCATCAAAACCGAATGAATATCTTCTTGTGACAATATGACCTGTTACAAATACGGTCGGACAGAGTTCTTCAGGATAGGAGAGGATCTTTTCAAGATCATACGGGCTCATGCCCCATACCATTTTCTGCAGATCACGCACATCCGTCTCTTTGCTCAGAAAGTCTGCTCTTTTGTCAGTATCTGTATCGATAATACCGATATGGGAAAGACTGTATCTCTTTCCGTTGATTTTCAGTATTTTTACAATCCATGATGAATTGAGATAAGCAATGATTTCAGCCTGTTCTGTTTCGCTCAGCTGCCTGAAATCTTCAAATGTTGTTTTCCCGCCGTTGCAGTCCAGCATCCATGCTGTGGGATCAAAGCCGAAAAGATACATTAACATCATATGTTCATGATTGCCCATGAAGAATTCGACATTCTTGCGCTGCATCATGTCCTGAAGAATCCGGATTCCATCCGGTCCTCTGTCGATGGCATCGCCGAGAACATACAGTGTATCCGTATCTTTCAGCTGAATGGTATCCAGCAGCCTGATATAGCGGTCATACAGTCCGTGTATGTCCGAACAGATATAAATCATATTTTCCTCACTGTATGAGAGCCGGCTGCCTTTTCTGCATCTTTTGCGGCAAGCATCGCACCATAGAGTCCGGCATCATCGCCGAATACAGACAGGGCAACATTGATATCCGGATCGGTCATATATGTTTTTGCTTTGGCGATCACCTTGTCAATGTACCAGGGATTGTTCATACCGATTGATCCGCCGATGACATAGATATCGGGATCGATGATGTAATAGATGTTGGAAATTCCCTTTGCCAGAGCATCCGATGTCTTTTCAAGAATTTCAGCAGCTTTCGGATCACCTTCATCATATTTTGCAAAGAGATCTTTTGCGAACATCTGTGTGCCGTATGCTTCACTTGCAATCCGCTCCATCGCTGCGCCGCCGGCGATCTCATTGAGGCTTCCCGGATTCGCACTGCCATGGTGATAGGGATCATCGCTGACAATGACATTGTAGAATTCGGCAGTATTGCAGTGGGCACCGTTGATCAGTTCTCCCTTGTAGACAAATGAGCCGCCCATGCCGGTCGACATGCCGATAAAGATGACGGAATCATATCCTTTAGCGGCACCGATCCGTGCTTCGGCAAGACCTGCCAGATTGCCGTCATTGTTGATGGCACAGGGTTTTCCTGTTTTGTTTCTAATGAAATTTACAATTTCAAAGTTATCCCATCCATAGAGATTGGGAGGATTGAGAATTTTGCCTTTCTTGAGATCGAGAGGGCCGGGGGAGGCGATGCCGTAGGCACTGATCTCATGTCCGCTTCCGGAAATATAATCAAGAAGATTCTGAATGTTGGCTTCACCGCCGAGCGAGCGGTCATTGACAGTCTTGTATACATCGAGAAGCTTTCCTTCTTCATCAAAGATGCCGATTCTTAACTGCGTACCGCCGATATCGATTCCTGCATATTTTTTCATATTCAGCTCCTGTTACTTTCAAGATTTAAGCTATTTGATTTAAGCTACTTTCATTATATGGTGAGAGTCTCAGAGAATTGTGTGAAGCTTTGGTGATTTTATCTGTGAGTGACACTTTCTTCTGTTTTTGAGGCTGATGAATTATGAATTTGATGCGTCATGCGATTTCTGAATCTGAATCTTTTCTGAACATTTGCCTGTCAGGCCCTGTGGGCTGTTGACCTTACGAAAAGCATCGTGTGAAAATTGGTGAAACGTTGAATTCTGCATGCATATGTTCATGGAAATGCGGATGATACGAAAGATGTGAGGTAAAAGGCGATGAGAAAACTGAGAAGATGCATTTCGGTACTAACGGCGCTTGGAATCCTGGTGTCTCTTTCTTCCTGCAGCACAGCTTCTGCAGTTAAGAGAGATGAAGAATCAGGTGAAAACATTGTCACAGAAACATATGAAGCCAGACTCTTCAATACTGAGACAGTGCATACAATTGATGTTTCGATCACTGAAGAAGACTGGAATGATCTCAAAACAAATCCGCTGGATAAAACAAAATACAAGGTCAATGTGACAATTGACGGCGAAACGATTGAAAATGTATCGTTTGCGACAAAAGGAAATACCAGTCTATCCTCAGTCGCATCAGATCCTGACAGCGACCGTTACAGCTTCAAGATCAATTTCGGCAAGTATACCGACGGTCAGACTTATTACGGCCTGAACAAGCTGAATCTGAACAATATCTATGCCGATGCGACATATATGAAAGATTATCTCAGCTATGAGATTTTCAGGAAGGCCGGGGTTGAAGCGCCGCTTGTTTCATATGTTTGGTTAAGTATCAACGGAGAAGATCACGGCCTTTATGCGGCGATCGAAGATATCAGTGAATCCTATCTTTCCAGAGTCAGTGAAGGACAGGGTGTTCTCTATAAGCCGGAATCCGAACAGCTGGATCAGATCGCTCAGGCACCTAACGGACAGGGTGGCATGATGCCGCCGGGAGGAATGCAGCCGGCTGATGAAAACGGACAGCCTTTCAATCCGGCAGAGGGAACTGAAGGAAACGGACAGATGCCTCCGATGAATCCGGAAGGCACTGCACCTGAGGCAGGTATGGCACCACCCGAAGAAATGACACCGCCGGAAGGGATGACACCGCCGGATGGTGCGATGCCTGGTGAGGGGATGACTCCACCTGAAGGAATGACACCAC
>JAUNEN010000021.1 GCA_030525525.1 Erysipelotrichaceae bacterium | reverse complement strand
GTAAGATCAGAGAGGTGACTGTATATGTACCGGAAAAAAGCAGAAGAACTGATTAGATGGAAAAATGATCCGTATCGTAAACCGCTGCTGATTTACGGTGGACGCCAGGTAGGCAAAACATATCTGGTACGGGATATCTTTGCAAAAGAAAACTATCAGAAAGTGATTTATATAGATCTTGCAGAAGATGCATCTGCCCGCAGATTTATCAAAAATCATGTGAATGCAGGAGAAATTATTCAGTATCTCTCAATTCAGAAGAATGCAGTGATTGATTCTGATACACTTTTGATTTTTGATGAGATTCAGGAATGTATGCCGTTGATCACAGCATTGAAATATTTCTGTCAGGATTATCGTGAAATACCTGTGATCGCAACAGGTTCTATGGTGAGAATTCGTCTGAAACAGATTGAAGACGGTGTATTAAAGAAAGATCCTGAAATTCAGGAAGATACAGTTTTTCTTTTTCCGGTCGGGAAGGTTGATGAATTGAATCTTTATCCGATGGATTTTTCAGAATATCTGTATGTACGAAATAAGACATTTTATGATTTTTTGAAAAAGAGCTGGAAGGAAAGAAAAGAAATCAGTCAGGAATATCATGATCTTGGCATGAAGTATTTCTTTGAATATATGCTGGTCGGAGGAATGCCCGAAGCAGTGGATATATTCATTCAGACCGGTTCTTACCAGCGTGCACTTATGACGCTCAGAACTATTTACAGCAATTATCTTAATGATATGAGTTTGTATCAGATCAGCAGCGAATCACTGCTCAGAACAAGGCGTGTTTACGAGAATGTTTATGCACAGCTTTCAAAAGAAAACAAGAATTTCAAGATTTCTCTGATTGAAAAAGGTAAACGTTTCAGGGACTATTACAATCCGCTCGACTGGCTCAGAGAAGCAAGAGTTATATATCCAAGTTATCAACTGAAAGATCATGTGACACTTCCGTTGAAAGAAGATGAAGAGTCTCTTTTCAGAATCTACCTGGCTGATTGTGGATTGTTCAGTCTGCAAAGCGGAATTTCTCCGCAGACATTTCTGGAAAGCAATCTGTCGAATAATACACTGTCCGGAATCTTCTTCGAAAACTATGTGGCTGATGAACTGGCTGCACATGGAATTAAGTTGTTCTACTGGAAAGGAAAGACAAGTTCTGAACTTGAATTCATCATTGAGCATAACGGAGAGATCATTCCCGTCGATGCAAAGAAAAACAAAGGATCTTTATCATCCCTGAATAAGTATCGGGAAAACAATGCATATGGCATGTCTGTCAAAATCAGTCAGAACCATTATGGATACAGCGAACAAAATCACTTGTTAACAATTCCGTATTATTATGTGTCATTCTGGCTGGATGAATTGACGGAATCATCAGAACAGCAGAGTTAAACGTATGGAGGCAGCGAAGGTAAGAGCAGAAAGAAGACTGCATGCCACAGACCGCAACTACGATCTCAGACGTGCGGAAATCGCTCTTCAGAAAGCTCTCAACCGACTCAATGTCAAAGGCCAGTAAGCAGATATCGAAAGGTATCTGCTTTTTTAAACTGACAGAGAATGGAAGATGACCTTCCCGATGTCATGAATCATCTGGCGGCGTCATTGAAGCAGTGGAGGAAAATAACTATACTAATGTTATGAACATCGTGGTTCAGCAGAATCACTGGAAAGGTTTCACATATGTATTGGTTGAAAATTGCGCTGTTCAGTATCCTCGACAGTGAGGATTCTTCCAGCAATAATTACATCATTGCAAAATTCATTCTTGAGAATTACAACACCCTTTCCGGTGTTTCTCTGACAGAAATATCAAAAAAATGCAATCTATCCAAAGCTGCTGTCAGCCGTTTCTGCAAGGATCTTGGACTGATGGATTATATTGATCTGCAGATGCTGATCAGGGCAAGCGGGCAGGACGCGCTGAGCAGCGCAGCAATTTCTGATTCATTACGGAAAGAAGAGTTTTTCGGCGAGATGGATCAGACATTGAAAAGTGTAAGAGCAGCTGCTGAAGATCCTGCTGTGAAGGAACTCATTGAGGATCTGAAACAAAGCAGAACAGTATCTGCCTTCGGCCATCTTCAGGCCAGTCATATCGCCTATATCCTGGGAAATAATCTGGGAATGAATAATATTTTCTGCTTCTGTACGCAATCCTGGACGGAGCAGGCAGAGAAGATGAAAGCAGCCGGCAGGGATGATCTGTTTATCATCTTTTCCGCTTCCGGTGAATACTTTAAGCGCATGGATATGAACATGCATTTCCTTGACGGTGAAAATGCGCCGAAAGTCTATATGATCACGTTTGCGGATTCAAAGGCTGCACTGCATCCGAAGATCCGGAAGATCTGTCTCGGTATGCAGAACAAGTGGCTTCAGGCAAACGCTGCGATGAATATGTTTGTCAACTATATTTCCTACACGCTGCGTCAAGAATGATTCATTTTCTGAAACATGAACAAATCAACAAAACAAGCCGCGGATTTTTGAAAAATCAAAGATCTGCGGTTCTTTTTTTGTATTCTTCCTGTGTCAGATGATCCGGTATCCCGGACAAAAAAGGAGATAGGAAAAATGGAAAAAACAAATGACGGTTTTGTCTCAAAAATCATCGCAATTTCTGGAAAGATCAACAACAATAAGATCATCTCCAGTATCCAGGAAGCATTTATCGTTTTAAATCCCTTCATCATTCTCGCATCCATCGCAACACTGTTTACCAGCCTGATCTGCTCACCGAAAGCCGGTCTTGCGACGGTTCCAGGTTTTGAATTCCTCGTCGGATGGAACTCCATGTGGTCCGGCATCTACTACGGCTGTCTGAATCTCATCGCCCTGCTGCTTGCCTTCAATATGGCACACAGCCTTGCCAAACGCTATGATGTGGATCCGCTGTTCGGCGGTTTCCTCGGTCTGATTTCTTATGTATGCATGAGTCCGACAGCATTCCCGGTCATGGGAGCTGATGGTGTCATCGCAACAGGTCTCAGTCAGGATGTCACCGGTTCCATGGGTATGTTCTATGCCATGGTCATCGCGGTCTTCGCAATTCTTCTTTACAGCAAACTCGCCAAAGTCAGACAGTTCGAGATCCATATGCCCGATTCTGTACCGGCCAATGTCGGCAAGGCATTCTCTTCCCTGATCCCGACATGCCTTACAATCATCATCCTGTGCGCTGTCCGTTTCGCATTCTTCAGCTTCACAGGCATGGAACTCAATGAACTGGTTTACAAGATTCTTCAGGCACCTCTCGGCGCAATCGTCCAGACACCGTTCGGCTTTATCGGCATCGCTCTGTTCACAAGTCTGTTCTGGGTCTTCGGTATTCATGGCACAGCAGTCACCAGCGCTGTTACAAAGCCTCTGTTCCTCGCTGCGCTGACAAAGAATATTGATCTCGTGAATGCCGGCATGGCACCTACTGAAATTGTTACAAAGCCCTTCAATGTTCTCTTCGGCGGCCTGGGCGGATTCGGCTGCACACTGGGTCTGATTGCTGCAATTCTGCTCTTCAGCAAGCGTGAAGATGAAAGAGCGATCGCCAAGCTTGCTCTTCCGGCAGGTATCTTCGAAATCAATGAACCGGTTATCTTCGGACTGCCGATTGTCATGAATCCTGTTTATATGATTCCGTTCATTCTGGCACCGGTTCTCGGATCAACGATCGGCTATCTCGCTACAAAAATCGGAATCATGCCGATTACATATATTGATGTGCCGTGGGTCACTCCTCCGTTTATCAATGCTTTCCTGGCAACCGGCGGCAGTTTCACAGCAGTTCTTGTCCAGTTCGTTGCCTTCGCTGCAATTGTCATGCTGTATGCACCGTTTGTCCGCATCAGCAACAAAGTCGCAGAAAAACAGGCGGAAATGAAAAATGACTGACACATTCAGATTCCCGGAAAACTTTCTGTGGGGCGGCGCGACAGCAGCCAATCAATATGAAGGCGGTGGCATGGAAGGCGGTAAAGGCCTGAGCATCTGCGATGTGCTGACCGGCGGATCGAGAACGCGCAGCCGGCAGATGACATGGATCAACCGTACCACCGGCGAAACAGGGTATACCGCCCTGAGACCGAGAACTTCCCTGGTTCTGCCCGAAAACGCGGAACCCGCTGTTCTGGACAATGAATACTATCCCAGCCTGAAAGGCGTGGATTTCTATCATCATTACAAAGAGGATATCGCTCTGGCAGCGGAAATGGGATTCAAAGTATTCCGAATGTCTGTCAACTGGGCCCGCATCTTCCCGCAGGGAGATGAGGAAGAACCCAATGAAGAAGGCCTTCAGTTTTATGACAGCGTATTTGATGAACTGAAAAAGTATGACATTGAACCGCTTGTGACCATGTGTCACTACGAAATGCCCCTGGCGCTGACTCTGCGTTATGGCGGCTGGTCAGACAGAAGGGTTGTGGGTTTCTTTGAAAGATACGCAAAGGTTCTGTTCACCAGATATCAGCACAAAGTAAAATACTGGCTGACATTCAATGAGATTGACAACATTGCCAATTTCCCGCTGATCTGCGCCGGCGTACCGGAATACAGCCCGCAGGCAATCGCTCAGGCGGCACATCATATGTTTGTGGCCTCCGCGAAAACAGTAAAACTGAAAAACGAGATCAATCCGGATATGATGGTTGGACAGATGCTGGCATATATGCCTGTCTATGGATATTCATGCAATCCAAAGGATCAGCTGCTGGCAATGGAAAGGGAAAGAGATGCACTGTTCTTCAGCGATGTGCAGGTCGGAGGTTTCTATCCTGCCTATAAGATGAAGGAATACGAAAGAAACGGCGTTGTTCTGGAAACAGAAGAAGAGGACTTTGAACTCATCAGGAAATATCCCTGTGAGTTCATCGGATTCTCCTGTTATAAATCCATGTGTGTTTCTTCAGAAGAACCGGAAAAAAGAAATCTCAAAAATCCGTATCTCAAAGAATCCGAATGGGGCTGGACGATTGATCCGGACTGCCTCAGACTGACTCTCAATGAACTGTATGACCGCTATCACAAGCCGTTATGGATCGTTGAAAACGGTCTTGGCGCTGAGGATACAGTCGTCGATGGAAAGATTCATGATGACTATCGGATCGATTATCTGAGAGATTCTGTGAAATCCATCGCTCAGGCGATCAATCTGGATGGCGTCGAAGTGATCGGGCTGACTGTCTGGGGATGGATTGATATCGTCTCAGCAGGCACAGGCGAAATGAAAAAGCGCTACGGCCTTGTCTATGTTGATATGGATGATGAAGGCAGAGGTTCTCTGAAAAGAATCCGCAAAGACTCTTTCCGGTGGTATCAGAAAGTTATCCGCAGTCACGGAACAGAACTCTGAAAAACAATCTGTATTGTGCAGCTTGTTTCAGGAAGCCGCATATCTCCGCTCAGTCCCGGACATTCGTCTGCGGACAGATCGCCGGAACAAAAGCTGCATAGCTGAAAAAAACAGTAATCAACTGATGATGAACCGTATGTCGAAGGCATGCGGTTTTCATTTTTCGGGGAAATGATATGATTGTAGCGGTGAAATCATGATTGAAATATTCGGCACAATCGGTCCGGCCTGTTCGGATGTGAAAATACTTGAAGAAATGTTCCGCAACGGTATGAGCGGCATGCGTCTCAATCTTTCCCACAGTTCTTTGGAGTCAGCGAAAGAAATGCTTGATCATTTCCATACCGCCGCAAAAAACGCGGGTGTTCAGGCGGAGCTGCTCATTGACATGCAGGGACCTGAACTCAGAATCGGCAAGGTCAGCACACCCTACGAGATCAGAGAAAACGAAACAGTGATCCTTTCCATATCCGAAGGAATCACCGTTCCAAAGCGTGTTCTTGATGCAATTGAAGAAAATGACCATATCCTGATCGATGACGGAAAGATCGAACTTCTTGCAGAAGAGAAGAAAGAACATTCAATTGTCTGCACAGTCATCAGGGGAGGAACTGTCTCCTCCCGTAAATCGATCAAGGTGGTGGATAAGAATATCCACGGTCCGGTGCTGACGGACATGGATCTGATCAATATCAAAGACGCGAAGAAATACGGTGTCAGCGCACTGATGCAGCCGTTTGTCACAAGCGGCGATCAACTGAAAGAAGTCAGATCAGTGCTCAATGAGAACGGATGCGAAGACATCAGAATATTTGCCAAAATCGAATCAAGAGAAGGAATTGAAAATCTTGAAGAGATCATTGAGTATGCTGATATGATCGTGATTGCAAGAGGGGATCTCGGCAATGATATGCCGCTCTGGGAACTGCCCAAAGCGCAGAAGGAAATTGAAAAGGTCTGTATTGAAAAACAGAAACCCTTCCTGGTCGTGACGCAGATGCTGACATCGATGATTCATTCACCGGTGCCGACAAGAGCGGAAGTTTCCGATATCTTCAATGCAGTTTATGACGGCTGTGCGGCAGTCATGGTCACAAATGAAACGGCAGCCGGTGAATATCCTGCCGAAGTGATTCGTTATTTATACAGAACAGCTGAGTCAGCTGAATGTTATATGAAGGAGAAATAAGCTATGGCACAGATGGAAATCAACTTCTATTCAAACTCTCTGATGAGAACAGCGACAGTCAATGTGATTATCCCGACAGACAAGAGAACAAATCTCGGTCAGCTGGCAGCACCTGCAAAATTCCCGGTGCTGTATCTTCTGCATGGAATTCTCGGCAACTATACAGACTGGATCAGCGGCACAACCGTTCAGGCACTCGCTGATACATACAATCTCTGTGTGGTCATGCCTTCCGGAGACAATAAATTCTATGTCGATTCCACAAAGAGCGGAGATCTCTACGGCACATTCATCTCTGAAGAACTTCCGGATTTCATCGAAAGAACATTCCCGGTATATACAGACAGAGAACATACATTCCTGGCGGGTCTGTCCATGGGCGGCTTCGGAACGATTGTCAACGGCCTGAAGCATCCTGAAAAGTTCGGCTATCTCGGACTCTTCTCGGCAGCTCTGATCAAAAACAACATCATCAATTCAAAGAATAAGAATGTCACTGATCTTCTGACTAAGAAGAATTACGAAACGATGTTCGATCTCAAAGACGCAAAGGACTATGAAGGCAGTGTCAATGATTATGATGCACTGGCGGAAAAGCTGAAGGATGCAGAAAAGCCTGTCATCTGGATGGCCTGCGGAACGGAGGACTCTTTGTATCCTGCAAATGAAGAATATGCAAAGAAACTCAAAGAGCTCGGTTTCAAAGTGAAATGGTCCAAATGGAAAGGAAAGCACGACTGGATTTTCTGGCAGGAATGCATCATGAAATTCATTCCCTGGCTTCCTCTTGAGCAGGGTGAAGCAGGCAAATCCAGCGGCAATGTCGGTGTGTAATGGTTAAGCGTTATTACATGTCACGGCTTGCGATCGTCTACAGCATGCCGATGACACTTCTGGCTCTGGCTGTATTCTCGGTTGCCTGGGTGCAGAACAGGAATCATTCGCAGAATCTGAAGATTGTGATGTTTGCTCTGGCACTTCTGTTGGGTGTGATTATGTTTTTCTACTACCGGAACAAGTTCAGAATTTCTTCTGTTCTCCGCCATGCCGAGAATGTGAATGAATATGAAAAGGGCGGTATGCTTGAAAGATCATTCATTCTTGAAGACAGAATGCTGGCAGGCTGCGGTCTGAATATCAAAGAGCTGAAAACAACCGGTATCCGTTCTCTTGAACTGGAAGAAAAAGGAAGAAGACTGATCCTTCACATCACAAATGACGAAGGTACATTTGATGCGCAGGCAATCGATAAAGATGAAACTGCCCGGTTTGCGGCATTCATGAAACGGAAGAATCCGGGAATTCTTCTGAAGAATATTGAACCGAAGGGACAGGGCACACTGAAAGAACTCGGGGCCGGTATCACCGTTTAAAAAGAACAGCAGGAATGATCCGTTTGGATGGCATTCCTGCTGTTTTCATATCTGATCACTCAGAACGGATTATTCCATTCTGATACATGTTAACCGAATTTTTCTTCCAGGACAGGAAGATCTTCAAGATCAATCCACTCTTCGGAATATCCGCAGTTCAGACACAGGTAGCGGGGAACCTTCACATAAGAGAAAATTGTGACGCCGACAGGAATATTATTTCCTGCGCCGTACGCTCTTGCCTGGCCTTCGATCCGGATGATGCGGGATTGTCCGCATTTGGGACAGACGCCTGTGTTTTTCATCTTACTTTACCTCCAAAGCAACATTTGAGCTGTCCAGATGGATGTTGCGGTTGACCTTGGCATCATATGTATTTGCCTTCATGATTTCCGCAAAGTCGACACCTGTTGCTTCACTCATTGTATCAAATACCTGTTTCATAATGACCGGCATATTACCGGAGATCTGGGAAGCACCTGCTTCGCTGTTACCTGAACCATAGATATTGATCTTATCGATGGAGGAGAGAGGCTTTGCAATTTCAGCAGCCATCTGAGGCATGATTCTGATCATCATTTCTGCCATCGCAGCGCCATTGTACTTCTTGTAGGCTTCTGCTTTCTTTTCCATCGCTTCTGCTTCAGCCAGACCCTTGAGTCTTGCGGCTTCTGCTTCCGCTTTACCCTTTGCGGCAATACCTGCAGCTTCTGCTTCATATTTTGCCTTGATACCGGCAGCTTCCTGCTCGGCTGTGAATCTGGCGGCTTCCGCTTCTTTCTGCTTTTTGATCAGGGCAGCTTCGGCAGCTTTTTCAGCAGCGTATTTGTCAGCGTCTGCTTTCTTTTCGATTGCGGCAGCCAGTTCCTGCTGTCTGACACTGACTTCCTTCTGTTTCAGTTCTGCTTCTCTTTCCGCTCTTGCAATCTGTGCATTGACGGTTGCGGTCTGAATGACTTTCTGCTGTTCCTGATTCTGGATTTCATAAGCCGCATCTGCCTGGGCTCTTGCGGTATCGGACATTGATTTCAGTTCAGATTCCCGGACGCTGAGTTCATTGTTCTTGCGGGCAATTTCTGTCTGGGCAGCGACTCTTGCGTCATTGGCAGCTCTGTCTGCTTCCGCCTTGGCGATTGCCACGTCTCTGTCAGCTTCAGCTTTTGCGATCGCAGCGTCTTTTTTGATCTTGGCTGTGTTGTCCATACCGAGATCGTTGATCAGTCCGTTTTCATCGGTGACATTCTGGATGTTGCAGGAGAGAATTTCGATACCGAGCTTCTCCATGTCCTTGCTTGCCTTTGCCATCACCTGATCTGAGAAGGAATCACGGTCGGTGTTGATTGTCTTGAGATCCAGTGTGCCGATGATTTCACGCATGTTGCCCTGCAGGGAGTCCTGCAGATCAAGAGCGATATCCTGAGGCTTTTTATTCAGGAAGTTTCTTTCCGCTTTCAACATGCCTTCGGGACTTGTATCGATTCTGACTTTTGCGATTGCATCGACTTTGACATTGATGAAGTCGTTGGTCGGAATATAAGAATCTGTCTTGATGTCGACGGAAATCTGATTCAGATAGAGATGGTCGACTTTTTCAAGATAAGGAATCTTCAGTCCGGCCCGGCCGATCAATACACGAGGTGTTTTCTTCAGGCCGGAAATGATGACTGCTTTGTCGGGAGAGGCTTTGACATAACCTGTCAACAGGATGATCACAGCCAGTACGAGAATGATGAAAATCGGGATGTAAACAAATAATTTTTCCATGGTAACCTCCATATTGTTTCATCTCACAGCCTTCCGTGCTGCCGCATATTTTCAGCCATCAGGCTTCATAGTACGATCTGACGAAAAACGGATACAGCTTCACTGTACCCGTGACTGAACGATTGTTTTGTCTCACGGACAGTGATTGACTGTTCGTGAGTCTTGCAGATTGAGGCTGACCGGATGGTTTCATCGTGGTGACGATCAGCCGCGATATGCGGCGTCGCCTGCTACTCCCTCACTTGAGATTAATATACATACAGATTGACCGGCGGTCAATAGAAATTGATGAAAGAATTGTGAAATGTATTTTGGTTAATACTGATTCTTCGCAGCTTCAATTCTTCTCTTTTTCCCTTTGATTTTCAGATCTCTGAGTTCTTCAACAACAGATGAATCATGATTGAGAATTCTGATGAGGGAGTATGAGTCCTGAATTTCGATTGTGCCGATCTCTTCAAACGGAATTCTGGAAGTGAGTGCACCGACAATATCCTTCGGCCTTATTTTGTCATTTCTGCCTGCTCTGATGAGAATCACAAACGTAAAATCCGTTCCTCTTGTTTCTTTCTGAAGAGGAACAGAAAGAGCATTGATCTGTGTCTCATCAATCACATATTCGGATGAATCCTTCATGATTAACAATGCAGTTTCAGAAGTGATTTCCTGTTTTGAGATCAGTGAAATTGTGATTCCTTCATTCTGCTGATGGCCGCTTCTGCCGCTGCGGTGGATATATGTATTCTGATCAACCGGTAGATCAAAGTGAATGACATGAGAGATTCCCGGCAGATCGATTCCTCTTGCCATCGCATCGGTTGCGACAAGAATCCGGATATTTCCTTCCCGGAAAGCCTTCATTGTTTTAAGTCTTGTCCTCTCGTCATAGTCCGAAGAAAAAGGTGCCGAAAGGATATTCTTCTTTCTGAGTTTTCCATTCAGTTCTTTGACAGTGCTGCGGTGATTGACAAAGATGACAGCTGATTCAATCTGTTCGTGTTCAAGCAGACTGTATAATGTCTTTTCCTTGTTTTCACTCAGCAGATAATATTCATCGATATTCTGGTTCACTTCTTTTTCCGAATGGAAGATCAGTTTCTGATATTCATTTTTCATGAATGAAGTCACATTCTCATCCAGTGTCGCAGACACCAGAATTATCTGTACCGTATTCATCTGATCCAGAATGAATTTCATTTCTTCCATCTGTCCGGTTGAATAAATCTGATCTGCTTCATCAATGATCAGAGTCTGAAGGGCAGAAAGATCGACACTTCCCGATCTGATCAGATCGCAGAGTCTGCCCGGGGTTGCCGATATGAGATGAGGTCTGTGTTTCAATGCATTGATCTGTGCATCTGTATCAAGTCCGCCGATTGCCGAAATACAATGGATTCCCTTATATGCACCCAGTGCGGCAGCTTCCTTATGAATCTGTACGGCAAGTTCTCTTGTCGGGGCAATGATCAGTGTTTCTGTTGTTGAAGAAAGCTGATTCATCATCGTCAGAACAGGAATCAGATAAGCAGCTGTTTTTCCGGAACCTGTCTCTGCCTGAATGATCAGATTTTCTTTGTTCAGAATATGAGGTATGATCTCTTTCTGAACAGGCAGAAGGGAATCATAACCGAGTGATTTCATGCCTTTCTGAATTGTTTCGGGGATATCTGTTTTTTCCATACCGGTATCATAGCACAGCCCTTCTTGTGTTACACTGTTTAGCGAGGATAAGAAAAATGTTCAGAGATACGATTGCGGCAATTGCCACAGCACCTGCCATGGGAGCTGTTTCCTTAATCAGAATATCCGGAGATGACGCATTGAATGCTGTTTCAAAGCTGACGCATAAGGATTTTATGAATGCGAAAGGATATACCATTCACTATGCGACTGTCTATGACGGAAATGAACCGGTGGATGAAGTTCTTGTGTCTGTTTTCAGAGCGCCGAAGTCATATACCGGTGAAGATGTGATCGAGCTTGGATGTCATGGCGGTGTTTATATCACCAGAAGAATTCTGTCTCTCGTCTATGGCTGCGGTGTGCGGCCGGCCAGACGCGGTGAATTTACAGAGAGGGCATTCCTGAATGACAAGATGGATCTTTCCCAGGCGGAAGCTGTCAATGATCTGATCAATGCGAAGGATTCCACCAATGCAAAAAGCGCAGTGCATTCACTCAAAGGTGCTGTCACAAAGCTGCTTGCACCGCTGGAAGAAGAGCTGACACAGATCATTGCCAATATCGAAGTCAACATTGATTATCCGGAATACGATGATGTACACCAGCTGACAGAAGAAGAGATTCTTCCTTCCTGTGAGAAGTGGATCAGAGAGATTCATGAAATCATTGAAACAGCTGAAAAAGCACATATTGCCAGAGAAGGAATCAAAACCGTCATTCTCGGCAGACCGAATGTCGGCAAATCTTCACTTCTCAATGCCATGCTTGAAGAAGACAAAGCAATTGTGACGGATATTGCCGGCACAACCAGAGACCTTGTCGAAGGCACGGTCAGAATCGGCGGAATCACACTCAATCTGATTGATACTGCAGGGATCAGAGACAGTGAAGACAAAGTGGAGAAAATCGGTATTCAGAGATCGATTGATGCGATGAATGAAGCACAGCTTGTCATTCTTGTTCTGGAAGCAGGCAAAGAGATCAATGAAGAAGATCAGAAGCTTCTGGAAATGACCGAAGGCAGACAGCGCATTATTGTCTATAACAAAAACGATCAGGCCGAAATGAAGGATGTTCTTTCAATCTCTGCGATCAACCGCGATATTGCGCCGCTGGTCGAAGCAATCCGTGAAAAATATGAGAACGAATTGTTTGCGGCAGAGTGCGACACATTGAATAATGAACGGCAGACCGGCCTTGCGATTCAGGCGGAAGCCTCCATGAAGGATGCGGTGAATGCATTAAAAGCAGGCATGGAGCTTGATCTTGTCACGCTTGATCTGCAGAAAAGCTGGGAAGCATTAAGAGAAATAACAGGCAAGGCAGGCAGGGAAAATCTTCTTGATGAGATCTTCTCAAGATTCTGTCTGGGGAAATAAATGATGAACCATTATGTAGATACACATGCGCATATCTTTGCCGAACAGTATGCGGATGATTTTGAAGAAATGCTGAAGAGATGTGAGGAGGCAGGCGTTGATCAGATCATGATCATCACGCTTTCTCATGATGAAACAATGAAGGCGATTGAGTTCGCAAAGAAAGATCCCGAGAGATATCAGGTGGCAGCCGGAATCTTCCCGGAAGATGTCAGTGATCTGACTGATGAAATGTGGGAAGAATTCAAAGAGACAGTCAAAGATCCTATGATCAGCTGTGTCGGTGAAATCGGTCTTGATTACTACTGGGAAAAAGATCCTGATGTCAGAGCACTTCAGAGGGAAGTGTTTATCAGACAGATCGAGCTTGCAAAAGAGATCAATAAGCCGATTCTTGTTCATTCCCGTGATGCAATGCAGGATACATTTGATATCATGAAAGCACATCACACAAGAGGCCTTCTGCATTGTTTTTCCGGCACAAAGGAAATGGCAAAAGAGTTTACAAAACTCGGCTATTACATTGCCCTGGGCGGAGCGCTGACATTCAAGAATGCCCGCCACTCGGTGGAAGTCTGCAGCACAATCGATGAAAGATATCTGCTTTCCGAAACAGACTGCCCTTATATGGCTCCCACTCCCTACCGCGGCAAACGCAATGAGCCTTCCTATATTCCGCTCATTGTCAGAAAGATGGCGGAAGTCAGAGGGGTTGATGAAGCTTATATGGCTGATGTGATTCATGACAACTGGAATCGTTTCCTGCATGAGGACCGTGCATGAAACAGATCAGACAATTGATCGTTGTGGAAGGCAGACATGACAGCGCAAAGCTGAAAGAATTCTTTGTCTGCGACACGATCGAAACCGGCGGCACATCCCTTGGTGAAGAAGTCATTGAAAGAATCAGACGTGCAAAAGAAAAAAGAGGGGTCATCATCTTTACCGATCCCGACTCCCCCGGCAACCGCATCAGGAATGCGATCAATCAGGCAGTGCCGGGATGTGAAAATGCATTTATTGATAAGAAGCTGGCGAGAACCGACCGCAAAGTCGGTATCGAACATGCAGAAAAAGAAGATCTCGAAGAAGCTTTGGCCAATCTGATCATCTATGAAGAAAAGCCTGCCGAAACCATTACATATGAAGATCTCTATGAACTTGGTTTAAGCGGAACAGACAACAGTTCAGCATTGAGAGAAAAAGCAGGCAATGCGCTTCATATCGGGTTCGGCAATGCGAAGACAATGCTGAAGAGATTAAACTGCCTGGGTATAACAAAAGAAGAACTTCGAAAGGTATTAGATCAATGAAGAAAGCGATATCCACACCTTCCAGAACAAAGGAAATTCTGGAAACATACGGATTAAGGGCACGGAAGAATTTCGGGCAGAACTTTCTTGTGGATCCGATCATCGTGGAAAGATGCGCAAAGGCTTCGGGAGCTGAAGGAGCTGTCGTTGAAATCGGACCGGGTATCGGAGGATTGACCGAGCAGCTTGCCAAAGTTTCAAAGCATGTGACCGCATATGAAATCGATGAAAACCTGATTCCCGTTCTTCATGATGTCCTTTCGGATTATGACAATGTGGAAATCCTTCTTCAGGACTTCCTTGAATGTGACTTTGACGCAAAAGTGAAAGAGCTGAAAGAAACATACGGAAGTGTATCTGTATGTGCAAATCTTCCTTATTACATTACGACACCGGTTCTGTTCAGGATCTTCGAATGTCCGGAAATTGAACGCATCACGGTCATGGTGCAGAAGGAAGTCGGCGAACGCTTTGCGGCAAAACCGAATGACAGTGAATACAGTGCACTGAGTGCGGAAGGTCAGTATCTGTTTGATGTGAAGAAGCTCTTCACGGTACCGGGCAGAAGCTTCAATCCTTCCCCGAACGTGGACAGTGTGATCATTCAGTTTGTCAGAAAGAATACATCCCTCTCCAAAGAAGAACTGACATCCTTCTTTGATCTGGTCAGAGGATGTTTCAAACAGAGAAGAAAAACGATTTACAACAATCTGAGAGAATATCTCGATGACTCTGAAAAGGCAAAGGCTGCTTTGGCAGAGGCGGGAATCGAAGAAGGCCGCAGAGCCCAGCAGCTGTCTGTTGATGAACTGCGGAAAATCTATGAGGTGCTTCAATGAAAGAACGTGCTTATGCAAAAATCAATCTCTGTCTCGATGTGGTCGGCAGAAGAGATGACGGATACCATGAATTAAAGATGATCATGGTTCCGATTGATTTCTACGATATTCTGGAAATGAATCCTGCCTATGAGACAAGTCTTTCCTTAAACCGGAATTATCTGCCGGTGAATGAAAAGAATACAATCATCAAGGCAATCCGTGTCATGCAGGAAGAATACGGATTCACGGAAGAATTCGAATGCATCCTGACAAAGCACATTCCTACACGTGCGGGTCTCGCCGGAGGGAGTGCAGACGCAGCTGCCGCAATCCGGATGATCAACCGCATGTTAAGGCTGAATCTCAGTATGGATGAAATGATTGAAATCGGCAGAAGAGTCGGTGCGGATGTGCCTTTCTGCATTATGAACAGGCCGGCACTTGTGGAAGGGATCGGTGAAAAGATCATGCCGTTCCGCTGTCATCCTGATTTTGACATTCTGCTCGTCAAACCGAGAAAAGGCGTCTCCACAAAAGAAGCATTCGATATTGTCGACAATTCTGAGAATGAACATCCCGACTGTATGAAACTGATGAATGCTCTGATCATGAATGATTATGAAGGTGTGGTAACAACACTTGGCAACAGTCTTGAACCGGCCGCAGTGCAGCTTGTCAGAGAGATCAGAACAGTCAAGAACAGACTCACGGAAATGGGATTTGACGGCGTATTGATGAGCGGCAGCGGATCGACCGTATTCGGCATCACAAAGAATTCAAGCCTGCTGAATGAATCCATGGAGATTCTCAGAAACGAAAAATACTTTGTCAGAAAGACAAGAATCTATACGGGGGAGTAAGAAAATGAAAAAGAATGCAGTCATTATGGCGGGCGGAAAAGGAACCCGCATGAAGAGCGACCTGCCCAAGGTTCTCCACACAATCCTGGGCAAAACCATGATCGAAAGAGATTATGAATCCATCAGGGAAGCAGGCGCTGAAAGAATCGTCATCATTGTCGGCTACCGCCATGACCTGGTTGAAAAGGAAATGGAAGGCAAGTGCGAGTTCGCTGTTCAGGAACCGCAGCTCGGAACCGGACACGCGGTCATGCAGGCAAGACAGCTTGAAAATGAAGAAGGACTTACACTTGTCGCAAACGGCGACTGTCCGTGTGTCAGACCTTCCACATATGCGGCTCTTTATGAAACATGCAAGGATGCAGATATGGTCATCCTGACAGCAGAGCTGCCGGAAGAAAGACCTTACGGACGGGTGATCCGCAATGCGGACGGAACGGTTGAAAAGATTGTTGAATACAAAGATGCGACCGATGCCGAAAAAGAAGTCCGTGAAGTCAATATGGGAATCTATTGTTTCAACAACAAATCTCTCTGGGAAGGACTTGCTTTACTGAACAATGACAACGCCCAGCATGAATACTACATCACAGACCTTGTTGAAATCATGAACCGTCTCGGTCATACAGTCAAAGCACTCACAGCGAATGACTGGCAGGAAGTTCAGGGATGCAATGACAAGGCTGAACTGGCAGGTGCCGAAGAGTATCTGCGCACCAGAGACTGAAACATCACAATCTGATCGTCATTGAAGATCTTATGCAATGCAGACCGACCGCATTGTATGGGATCTTTTTGAATGCGCTGTTAAGTCGCATCAAAGAAAACCGGCAATGATAAACTGCCGGAATTTTCATAAAGACCGTTTATGTGAAGACATGATGATACACGAAGCGCTATGCATGGAAAATGAATATATCACATGCATGAATGTTAAATGGACGAAAAAGATGTGAAAATCTACAAAAAATCCATGGATTGGTTGTTCGCAAACCTTGACGGATTCAGCGAAGAATGCTTAACTATAGGCGCATTCAAAAAGGAAAAGAGGAAAAAAATGGTCAAAGAAACTGTTGTCTTCGCCCTCACAGCCAATATCGAGCTCGCCAATGCGGTATGCAACGAGCTCGGACTGACACTCGGCAAGATCAAAGTTGAACACTTCGCAGACGGTGAAATCATCGTTGAACCTCAGCAGTCAGTCCGCGGACGCGACGTATTCATTATCCAGTCCACATGCACACCTGTTACAGAGCATCTGATGGAAGTTCTTGTATGCATCGACGCATGCAAGCGTGCAAGTGCGGGCTCCATCAACATTGTCATGCCGTACTACGGCTATGCAAGACAGGACCGCAAGGCAAAACCCCGCCAGCCGATCACATCCAAGCTTGTTGCAAACCTCCTGCAGACAGCCGGTGCAAACAGAATTCTCACATTCGATCTGCACGCCGCCCAGATTCAGGGATACTTCGATATTCCGATTGATGATCTGACAGCTGTACCGATGATCGGTAAGTATTTCAGACAGAAGAACTTCCCGAAGGATGAAGTTGTTGTCATTTCTCCGGATCACGGCGGAGTTGTCAGAGCGCGCAGGCTCGCCGATCTGCTCGATGCGCCGATCGCAATCATCGACAAGAGAAGACCGAAGCCCAACATGGTCGAAGCTCAGAACGTCATCGGTGATGTTGACGGAAAGATCTGCATCGTCGTTGATGATATCTGCGATACAGCAGGAACACTCTGCGCAGGCTGCCAGATTCTGAAGGATCATGGTGCCAGGGATGTTTATGTCGGAATCACACATCCGATCTTCTCCAAGGACGCAATTGATAAGATCAACAAGTCCGTCATCAAGGAACTGGTTGTCACAGACACAATTCCGATGAGCGAAGAAAAGAAAGCCGCAACAGACAAGATCACTGTTCTCTCCATCGCAAACATGATTTCCGAAACAATCGATTCCATCGAGAATCACACACCGGTATCTCATGTTTACGATCAGTATTCATACGACAGCTACAAGTAAGAATTTTAAAACCGGCGGATGCCGGTTTTAATCTGCTCAATATGTGATGACAATTGCAATATAGACTGCCAGAGTCAGCAGGATATAGATTGAAATGAATGAGGACATGAATGCACTGTCTGATTCATCTTTGCATAAAGGTGAAAGCTGAGTGGGAAGTGCAAATCCGGTCGGACTCATGAAATAAAGGAAGACGGCTGTTCTGAAAATCGCATCTGCCATCAGGGAAGGAAACAGAATCCGGAATCCGCCGATGATGAGAAGACCGCCGGCAGCTCTCATGAGGAATGCCTTCAGGATGGAAGAGATCATCGCAGTATCAACTTTTAGATCATAGCCGATGGTGAAGAGAATCACACCGCCGATCGGTGCAAGTGCCATACTGACAGCGTCTGTGTAAAGCGGAAGGAATACAGACTGTTCAAGAAGATGATAGACACCGCAGAGATTCAGGATGATTCCGGACAACGCAGCCAGTACAAGTGAATTGGTCATTGTTTTTCTGAACAATGCTTTCGCATCCATGTTTTCAGAAGTCTTTGCACTCACCAGAATCGGAATGAGAATGAACGCGATGATTGTTCCGGCCATATCGAATGTGACGGTATTGATCGCATAGCCTGCACCGACAATTGTTGTATATAAGGGCAATGCCACATTGCCGCCTTCACAGGTTGTCAGCAGATAAGGAATCAGATGATCATATCTGCCGTTTCCTTTTCTGCAAAGCAGTGTTCCGAGTAAGTACACAGCAATGAAAGCGATCGTCACATAGAGAATGATCCATGCGGTTGATGCGGAAAGCGATGATGTAAAGATCGCATTAAAGATCAGAATCGGGAAGAGAACCCCGAATACAAGCGAGCGTGCGCCGTCTTTCTGTTCTGCTGTAATCCATCCTCTTAATCTGCTCACAATGCCGAGTGCGATCATGAAGAAGACCGGGAATAATGTTGTCATCACTTTCATAAGAACCTCCGTCTGGTTTGCATTCATAATTTATCCGAGATATCCAGATATATCAAATACTTCGTTTATATATCTGGATATTCATAATATGAAATACTGCAGATATTCTGATTCTGAATATGAGGTCATGCGGAACAGGTATTTGTCAACAAATTCAATAAATGCTTAAATAACAATGAGATAAAGGATAAAGGAGGAGTTCATCATGATTTACAGAGATTTTCAGAATGAAAAACTGTCCGCACTCGGTTTCGGCGCAATGCGTCTGCCGGTGATTGACGGCAATGACAGACTGATCGATGAAGCAAAGACACAGGAAATGGTTGACCGTGCTTTTGAAGCAGGCATCAACTATTTCGATACAGCCTGGGGATATCACGGCGGCAATTCAGAAACAGTCCTCGGAAAATGCCTGGCAAAATATCCGCGTGACAAATACAACATCGCAACCAAGTTCCCGGGATATGATCTCAGCAACATGCCCAAAGTGAAGGAGATCTTTGAAAAGCAGCTTGAAAAGACAGGAATGGAATACTTTGATTTCTATCTGTTCCATAATGTCTGTGAGATGAACATCGATGCATATCTTGATCCGAAATACGGAATCTTCGATTATCTGATGAGCCAGAAAAAGGCAGGAAAGATCAGACATCTCGGTTTCTCATGCCACGGCAATTATGATGTGCTGAAGAGATTCCTGGACGCATATGGCGAGCATATGGAATTCTGCCAGCTGCAGCTGAACTATCTTGACTGGACATTCCAGGGTGGAAAAGAAAAGGTTGATCTTCTGAATCAAATGAATATTCCGGTATGGGTCATGGAGCCTTTAAGAGGCGGCAAACTTGCCCATCTGAAAGAAGAAGATGAAAAGATTCTGAAGGAATTACGTCCGGATGAAGATCCTGCCGCATGGGCATTCCGCTTCCTGCAGTCACAGAAGGGAATTACGGTGATTCTCTCCGGCATGTCCGCTGAAGATCAGCTTGAAAAGAATCTGAAGACATTTGCCGAAGACAGAAAGCTGAACGAAACAGAAGCGAAGGCAATTGAAGATCTGGCGGAAAGAATGCTAAGTGTCAACACCGTACCGTGCACGGCATGTCATTACTGCGTTACACACTGTCCGATGGGACTGGATATTCCCCATCTGATCTCTCTTTACAACGAGCATGTCTACACCGGCGGCGGTTTCATCGCACCGATGGCACTCAGCGCTCTTGATGATGACAAAAAACCGCAGGCATGCCTGCATTGCCGCAGCTGCGAGGCAGTCTGTCCCCAGCAGATCAAAATTTCAGAAATCATGTCTGATTTCGCAGAAAGAATCTGAATCAGTTAGCAGGATCCGGAAATGCCCGGATCCTTTTTTGCATTCAAAAAGCTGCAGAATTGCACTGCAGCTGTTTTTTAATTCCAGGGATTGGCCGGATCAGGATCTGTCGGATCCCATCCGCGTCTTTCATCACTTGTATCAATGGTGATCGGTTCCGGTTTTCCCAACGGTCCCGGTGATTCATAATCATCATAGAATTCAACTGCTGTCCCGACAGGACAGTTGTTATAAATCCATAGCACATCTCTCACACACAGTCTGACGCATCCCATCGAAGCGGCAGTTCCGAGCTTGTTGTATTCATCATATTCAAGATCTGCCGGATTTTCCGTGAAGTAGGGAACGGAATGGAAGAGAATGGCACCGACAATTCTGGTCGCATACTGACCGTAGACACCGCCGTATAATGACAGCCATCTGTATTGTGCGGTTGTGTTATAGGTGCCGAGCGGTGTCGCATCTCCGGTTGAGCAGACCATCGCCATGTAGGGGATTGTGTAATAACCATTGTCATCGATGGTATAAATTGTCACCGTATTGAGTGCTCTGTTGATGCGGATGTAATAAGGATAATCTGCACTGCCGGCAATCAGGCCGAAGTCAGGTTCTGCATTATGGATGGATACAGGACATGAAGCTTCCGATATGTTTCCGTTTAAATCCATGGCTTTGACGGTAACCGTATAATCTCCTGCCTGATTCAGATCCAGGTCATGCTCGATGATCCATGTGCCTTTATCAAGCGTTTCTGCTTCTTTGAGATCTCCATCCACTGCGTCTTTTACAGACTGCACAATGGCGTCAGGGACAAAGGTACTTCCGGTTTCAAAGCTGAAGCTTTCTTCGGTGAATGTGATCACCGGGTTCTGTGTGTCTTTCACATGAGCTGTATATGTGAATTCCTTTGAAGCAGTCTGATGATACTGATCTTCTTTGGTGAGCCGGAAAGTGACCGGATAATCACCTGTTTTCTTTGTGTCGACACTGCCTTCAACAGTAAGCTCTCCTTCATGATCCCTGATCAGTGACTCGGGATCAAATGAAGATCCATATTCAATATTGAGTTTTTCTTCATCAATATTCAGAAAGAGTGTTTCAAGTGTCTCATTCAGGGAAGCTTCTTTTTTTGCATGGTCATAAATGAAATAACCGCTGATTCCGCCGATTACGACAATCGCAGCGATCACTGACCAGATCATTGATTTCATTGTTTTGTTCATGGTTTGATTATAACATTAAACAATATACTTTCAGTGATCCAAGGGATCTGAATCAGGCTTCCGAAAATTAATCTTGCATGGTTTCAGTCTGTTAAGCGGTCATATTCTTTAACAGGTGATAAAATAGAGGAGTGACAAAAAGGAGAAGTTATGTATTGTAAAAACTGCGGAAAAGAACTGCCTGATGAAAGTCTGTTCTGCGGATATTGCGGAGCACAGCTTGAAGAAACCGGAAGCCCGGCTGCCGGATTTGTTCAGGAACAGGCTGCTAAAATAAAAGAAAAAACCGGAAACATTTCAGTTTCAAAGGATGATTTCCTTCCTCTGCTTTCCATTCTGAAAGATCCGTTTGAAGAAACTCCGTTAAGCCTTTACGGCTCATTGGCCGCATTGTTCATCACGATCATCGGCTGCTGGATTTCTTTCGGATTCAGATACGGCCTGCTGGCGGCGCTCATCTTATGGGCATCGACACTCATGCTGTTTTATCTTGCCGAGCGCAGAGAATTCGATATTCAGAGAGGTGTCAGCGAAACAGCACAGGTATTATGTGTTCCTTCCGTGCTGACTGCACTTTCCGGTGTGTTTGCGTTGTTCGGAATGAATGCGTTTGTGATCATGTTAAGACTGTTTTTACTGGCGGCGGCGATCATGGTTTATGTCTATTCGATTGACCGCTATACATCCAATATGAACAGATGGCTCAAATCCCTGTATCTTGCGGCGATCTTCGCAATCATTGCCGCATGTGCATTAAGCTCATTGTCATGGGCTGTCATGAGTCAGGTTCAGCCATATTAAGAATCTCTTAAGTCCGCTTTAAATAATAAAGCGGATTTTTTCTGCTAAACTGTATTCATATGGCATGGAATCAAAACCGCAGAAAAAAGAAGATTGATTTTCCGATTGCATTGTCTTTGTTTCTGTCTGTTCTTCTGATTGCGCTGACTGCGCTCGGTTTGAAGCTGAGAGAGCAGGAAATGATTGTTCATGAACAGGAACAGAGATTGATCGAAACACCGTATTATTCCAATACCTATGACTGGAATAATCTGACATGGAACGGTGATTTTGCATACTACGAAGATGAGAATTACTACTCTGTTCAGGGAATCGATGTTTCCGCTCATCAGGAACTGATTGACTGGGATCAGGTGAAAGCCTCCGGTGTTGAGTTTGCAATGATCAGATGCGGCTATCGGGGATATCAATACGGTTATATATATGAAGACGAATACTTTGATTACAACATGCAGGAAGCCAAGCGTGTGGGAATCAAAGTCGGTGTCTATTTCTACTCCCAGGCAATCAATCCCGAGGAAGCCAGGGCAGAAGCAGATTTCACTCTGGAAAAGATCAAAAATTATGAACTTGATCTGCCGGTCTGCTTTGATATGGAAGAATCCGATACCGGGCCTGACGGAAGAATTCTTTCACTTTCAAGAGAAGAAAAAACAGAGTGCGCCGTGACATTTCTGCACAGAATACAGAATGCCGGATACACTCCGATGATTTATAACAGTACGATGCTGTTTGAAGAACTCTTCGTCACTGAATATATTCAGGAATTTGAATTCTGGGTTGCCGAATACGGATCGTACCCGAGATATCCGTATACCTTCATCATGTGGCAGTACACATCCAGCGGAAGTGTTCCGGGAGTTATAGGCGATACGGATATGGATCTGATGTTTATACCGAAAGAATGAGCAGGACTACTGCTCATTTTCTACGTCTTTCTCTCTCATTAATGTCCGCAGGAATTCCGGCTGGATTGTTCCTCTGGAAAAATCTCTGACGGTTTCGGGGATATCTTTTCTGTCCGTCTGGATGATGCATGTGACATTGTCATCATATTCCTGGGAAATGATATCCGTATTCCGTCTGAGCCAGTTTTCAAGAGTGCCGCATAAATCATACGGATAGGTGATCTTCCACTCATCAAAGGGAATATCGATTGTTTTCGGGGCATGGGCCAGTGCATCCGCCACCGCACCGGAATAGGCACGGATGAGTCCGCCGGCCCCGAGTTTGACGCCGCCGAAGTAGCGCACAACGCAAGCCGTCACATCCGAGAGACCGCTTTTGCGGATGCTTTCGAGCATCGGCACGCCGGCAGTTCCGGAAGGCTCCTTGTTGTCGGAGGAACGCTGAATCATATTGTTTTCACCGCACACATATGCTGTGCACACATGTGTTGCGTCCGGATATTCCTTCCGGATGTATTCGATATATCTGCGTGCTTCCTCTTCGGTTTCACATCTGTCCACACAGGCGATGAACCGCGAACGGTTGATCACTGTTTCTTCTCTGTATTCGTCTTTCAGCCGCATAATGACCTCGCTGTCTTCCTTTCCATTGTATAATATTGTGAAGGTAAATAACTATGGGAAGAATACAGCAGCTTGATTCCCAGACAGCCAACATGATCGCTGCCGGCGAGGTTGTTGAGCGTCCGATGGGAGTCGTGAAAGAACTTGTGGATAATGCGATTGATGCAGGATCGACAAGAATTGATATAGCAATTGAAGAAGGCGGCATTTCAAAGATCACGATCCGCGACAACGGAATCGGTATGGATGCAGAAGATGCCGAGATGGCTTTTAAGCGCCATGCGACCTCAAAGATCAGAACACAGAATGATCTCTGGTCGATTCACACACTCGGTTTCCGCGGTGAGGCGCTTCCTTCCATTTCATCTGTCGCAAAGGTGACGATGATTACAAGCGACGGCCATGATTCGACAAGGATTGTCATTGAATACGGCAAGACTGTTTCCGTCAGTTCCTATCCCTGCAATCAGGGAACGGAGATTACCGTGGAAGGTCTGTTTTACAGAACACCGGCCAGACTCAAGCACATGCGCTCTGCTTCCTATGAAGCTTCATTAATCCAGGATGTGATTGTCCGCTTTGCACTTTCCCATCCGGAGATTTCGTTCTGTCTGACTTCGGACGGCCGTGATTCCTTCCGTACAAGCGGACAGGGGGATCTGCTGGAAGTTCTTTTCCAGTCGGGCGGACGTGCAGTTGCGGAAAACGCTCTGAAAGCAGAATTTGAAGACTTTGATTACAAAGTGAGCGGATATCTTGTCAAGCCTGTCATTACCCGTGCTTCAAGATCGAACATGTATGTGTTCCTCAACGGCAGGATGGTCAGAACCTATAAACTCCATAAAGCCATTCAGGATGGATATGAAGATTTCATTGTCAAAGGAAGATATCCGATCTGTGTACTGAATATTGAGATGGATCCAAGACTTCTTGATGTCAACGTGCATCCTTCCAAATGGGAAGTCAGACTGTCCAAAGAGATTCAGCTTGAATATCTGATCCGTGACAATGTGCACAAGATCCTTGCCGGCGGACCTCTGATGCCGAAAGTTGAACCTGCCGCAGCCAGACAGGAATATTACGAACCGCTCTCATTTGATACCGACAGTCTGATCCGGGAAGCGGAAGTCAAACAGGCACAGGCAAAGAAAGAATCAAACAGAGCAGAATTACCTGCTGAAGAAAAAATACAGGAACAAGTCATTGAGAAAAATGAACCTGTTAAGACAGAACCGGTTCACCGGGTTGATGAAGCAACCTATCAGGCAATTCTTTCGGAAGCGAAGAAGGATGAAGAAATCCTGAAAGCTGCAGAAAGCGTCAGAGAACCGGAACCTGTCTATGAAACAAAGAAGACATCACCTTCATTTCCGCATATGGATGTGATCGGACAGCTCCATGAGAAATTCATTTTATGTGCGGTCAAAGACGGACTTGCGGTCATTGATCAGCACGCTGCCCAGGAACGTGTCCACTATGAAGAATACTGTCAGAAGCTGAACACCAATCCGGTGATGCTGGATTGTCTGGTTCCGCTTGTTGTTCATGCCGGAAGCGATCTGGTTGCCAGATGCGATGAAATCAATGAAGCGGCAGCCGATCTGCATATTACATTTGAGCCGTTCGGTCCCGATACACTGGCAGTCAGAAGCGTGCCTGCATGGATGAAGGATCTTGAGGAACTTCCGTTTCTTGAAGATGTCATTGATCAGTTCCGCAATGACAGAGAATCAAAGTATACGAGAATGGAGAAGAAGAGAATTGCGACCATGGCATGCCACCACTCCATCCGTTTCAACAGATCACTGACGATGGATGAGATGAAAGAAGTTGTTTCCCAGCTGTCTGTCTGTGAAAATCCTTATCACTGTCCGCACGGCCGTCCGACATTTGTCATCCTTGATGAAAAGGAACTGACAAAGGAGTTCCTGCGATGAAGAAGGTACTTGTGATTGCCGGCCCTACGGCAGTCGGAAAGACATCCTTCTCGATTGATCTTGCCAAAAGGCTGAACTGTGAAATCATCAGCGGTGATTCCATTCAGGTCTACAAAGGTTTTGATATCGGTTCGGGCAAAGTGACGGAAGAAGAAAAAGAAGGGATTGTTCATCATCTGATTGATATCAGAGATCCGAAAGATTCATACAGTGCCGCTGACTTTCAGAAGATGGCAAGAGAGATCATTGATCGGACCGAAGGCATCAGTATGATCTGCGGCGGCACCGGTCTTTATCTGAAGTCATGTCTTTATGACTATACATTCAATGAAGAATCAGGCATGTATGCAAATGAGGATCTTGAAAAGCTGAGCAATGAAGAATTATGGCAGAAGCTTCTTGAAACCGATCCTGCCCAGGCGGAAAAACTGCACCCCAACAACAGAAGAAGAGTGATGAGAACCATCACAATCGCTGAAAGAAGCGGCCGCAGACAGAGTGAGATTGAAGCAGATCAGAAACATGAAATGATCTATGACACATTCATTGCCGGCTGCACCATGGAGCGCAGCAAGCTTTATGAGCGGATCAACCGCAGAGTGGAAATGATGTTTGAGGCTGGTCTGAAGGAAGAGGTAGCATCACTTCTCGATCAGGGAATCACATTCGATGATCCGGCCATGAAGGGAATCGGCTATCGGGAATGGGCTGGTTATTTCCGGGGAAATATGAGTGCAGAAGAAGTGAAGGAAGAAATCCAGAAACACTCCAGGCAGTTTGCAAAACGGCAGTATACATGGCTGAATCATCAGATGCCGGTGCACTGGTTTGATATCAGCGATGAAGATGAATATCAGAAAATGATCGGTGAGATCATGGATTGGAGCAGATTATGAACTATCTGAAACGGATCAGAAAAAACATCCGTCTGGAAGCACTCGGCAAAGGTTTGATCTACGGCGGTATCTTTGCCGTCCTTGCAAATATGGCGCTGATGTTCATGAGAGTTGATACTCACTTCTGGGTTTCAATCGTGCTGACACTTGCAAGTCTTCTTGCCGGGGTATTTGTGAGCATGATTGCAAGTCTGCGCAGACTGAATGCATTAAGCAGAAGAGCTGCTTCACTTGAGAAAATCAGCGGTTCAATGGACAGTGATTCCATTCACAGAGTCAGTGAAGATACATTGATGGGAAATACATGGCTGATCATCAAAAAGAAAACGGATTATCGTTTATGGACAAAGAACATTCTGAATTCTGTCCGTCTTGAATCAAACAACCCGAAGGCTAAGCAGGCAATCCTTGAACTGACGATGAGAAACGGCAGAACGGAAAAGGTGATCGTCAGAAAATCACCTGTTCTTGAAAGCGCACTGGCAGAATGGTTTGCGCCTGTTGGAGAAGAGTCAGAGATTAAGGTTGAAAGTGAATAATTTGACTTTGGGTCAGATGTGGCTATGATAATAATAAGCAGCTGAAAAGCTGCAGAACAGAAATCAAAAGAAAGGATGGTAACACACATGAGTGAATTCAATCGTCCAAATGCCGCTTATGCATATGAAAGCGGAATGACTTTAAATGAATATATCAGAAAAGTATTTCTGCTGATGACAGGCGGACTGGCTGTTACAACAGCGGTAGCCGCATTCGGCTTCATCTCCTTCGTAAATCAGGGAATTGTCTATCAGCTTCTTGCCGGTATACCGTTCCTCTCAATTGTCCTTCTGGTTGCTCAGCTCGGTATTGCGATTGCCCTGGGAGCCGGAATCAGCCGCTTCTCCACAGGCACATGCACAGGCTTATTCTTCGGATATTCCGCTCTGACAGGTCTGACCTTCAGCATCCTGCCGATGGCATACGGCATCAGCAATGTCTTCGTGGCATTCCTGTTTGCGGCAGTATTGTTTGCCTGCTGCGCAGTGATCGGCTATACAACACATGTTGATCTGACAAAATTCACCGGACTTCTGTTCGGCGCTCTGCTCGCTCTTGTCATCATGAGCGTTCTCTCACTGTTCATTCCTGTATTGAGAAACAGCCTGTTTATCGGCTATGCAGGACTGCTGTTATTCCTGGTACTGACTGCATTTGATATGCAGAAGATCAGATCCTTCTATTACGGAACAGCAGACGGTGATTCAATCAGAAGCAACCTTGCAGTCTATTCCGCTTTCCAGCTTTATCTGGATTTCATTAACATCTTCCTTTATGTTCTGAGAATCCTCGGAAACTCAAGAAGAGACTGAAACGGATTTTGAGAATCTGATGCAGGTTCACGGATAAGAACCTGCTTTTTTGTTAAGGAGCACCATGAGATTAGAAGAATACAGATTTACCGAATACTATCATCAGTACATCACGATCGAAGCGGATGTGCTGACGGATCAATTGAAAGACCGCTTTGAGGTGCATGAGGATGACTGCTATGCATTGTGTTCATCCTATTGCGCCAATGACGGCCTGCTTGAATTCAACGTACTTTCGATCGGCCCGGATTGGGAAACCTGCACAAGAGGACTTGAAACAAAAGAAATGCTGGGCTATTTTACAATTGATCAGGTATATGACAAGGAAGCAAGGATCGTTGATCCCGACTTCACAATGATTGCGAAAAATGCGCCGTTTCTTGAAGAGATGGACCGCGGGTATGATGAAGACTTCCTGAAGACAAGACTGGATCCGAGACTTGATCTGTTGAGAGATGCGGCATATCCGGATATTGTTTTATGCGGAATTCTCGTCAATCAGATGATCCAGGAATACGACGTCTGCATCACCGGCGTCAGGGGACCGTTCCTGGTGGTATCAATGGAGGAAGAGCCTCCCGAAGAGATCGGCATCCACATGGATGAACCGCTCTGGGCACTGCCTTACATCTATGACGGAACCTGTCATCTGTATGCGATGTATGCGGGAGACAACCTTCCCAAAGATGAAGCTGAAGAAAGAGACAGACTGATCAGAGAAATGAGCAGATACGGCATTTCCTTCAACGGCATCAAACTAATGAACTAGAGGTGAATACATGAGTACATCACATGAAGTGAACTATAAATGTCCGTATTGCGGCAGACCGTTTGCAATCACTGTCTATGACAGCGTCAATGCGGACAGCGATCCTGAAGAAAGAGAACGGGCAGTCAGCGGCGATCTCTTCCGCCATTCCTGTCCGCATTGCAAAACAGACTTCATGATCCAGAATCCGCTTGTCTACTCTGATCCGTCCAGAAAGTTCCTGATCTGGTTAAGCAATGAAGAGCCGAATGAAAATCTCATTCAGCTCGCAAAACCGCTGGCGGATCAGGGATATACACTCAGAAGATGTGCAACGCTGCAGGAATTCACCGAGAAGATTGCAATCTTTGAGGACGGTGTCAGTGACATTGTGGCAGAACTTGCAAAATACGACAGCTTCATTGAATTCATTGACAACAGACAGGGCAATCCTGCCGATGTCACCTCGGTTGAATATCAGAGAACCGAAAACGGTGTCATGAAGATCAATGTCCGCACGGATGACAAAGGCCTTTCCTTTCTGATTCCGACCGGACCTCTTGAAGAGGAGGTCAAAATACAGAGCAACCGCTATGAAGCAGACAATGCTCATTTTCCGAGAATCAACAGCGACTGGCTGATCAGTCTGTTCACCGAATCAGCAGGCGAAGCTTAAAAAAGTCTGAATCAATCATTCAGGCGGAAAGGGAATCACTATGAAGAAACTGACGCTTCTTCACTCCAATGATATGCATGGAGACTTCTTTGAAAGCAATATTGACGGCAGAATGTGCGGCGGAATTTCACGGCTCGGCGGCTATGTGGAAAAAGTCCGGGAAGAAGAAAAGAACACAATTTTCGCAATTGCCGGCGACATGTTCAGAGGTTCTATTATCGATGCCGATTACATGGGGCTGTCGACAATTGACCTTGTCAATCTGCTTTCACCCGATGTGGCGTGTCCCGGAAATCATGAAGTGGATTACGGAATTGCACATCTTCTGTTTCTGGAAAAATGTGCCCGCTTTCCGATCGTATGCGCCAACATGTTCGTCACAATGAACAACACCCGTCTGTTTACACCTTATATCAATATTGAAATTGACGGAATGAAGATTCTGTTTATCGGCATCCTGACAGAAGAAGTTCTTGCGTCAACCAGGTCGGAGAAGATCATCGGCACATTGATCGATGTCGAAGATGCCGCAAGGCAGGTCGGTGTGATCTGTGATAACTACCGTACGTCAGAAACCGATATGACAGTTCTGTTAACACATATCGGAATCGAACAGGACCGTAAGTTGGCAGAACTTCTCAACCCTGAATGGGGTGTGAATCTGATCATCGGCGGTCACTCCCACACGATGATGACACAGCCTGAAGTCATCAATCATATTCTGGTTGTTCAGGCTTATTACGGAACAAAACAGATCGGCAGATTTGACATTGAATATGATGAAGAAAAACATCATATTCATGAGTGGAAATGGGAATGCGTTCCTCTGAATGAAGAGACTTGTCAGAAAGATCCTGTGATTGATGAAGTTCTTCAGATGTATCAGGAAGAATCTGATTTCAAATACAGAAGAATCGTGACAAGGCTTGCAAGAAAGCTGACGCATCCGAGCCGCATTCAGGAAACCGAACTCGGCAATCTCTACGCTGATATGATGCAGGAGGACAGCTCATTTGACATCATGCTGTTCGGATCAGGCGCGATCCGCAAACAGGAGCTCGGACCGATTGTCGAATATGCCGATATGCTGGAAAACACGCCGTTTGACGATGTTGTCCACATGCTTGAGGTTACCGGGGAACAATTCAGAAGAATGGTTCTTTATATACTCAGAGATGAAGCATGGGAAGGCCATACAGAGTTCTATCAATATTCAAAAGGCGTGCGGATTGTCTACAAAAAGAGCACACATGAGCTTCTTGAATTCAGATTCAACGGCGAAGATATCAGAGATGACATGTATCTGAAGATCGCCATGCAGCATTATCATTTCATCAATTTCGATGAATTCTTCGGTGTTCCTCTGAATGAAATCATTCTGAATAAGCGGCCGAGAATCGTCATCACTTCCGTCAACAACATCGTTGAAGAATACATGACGCTTCATCAGGGACTGGATGCGCATGTCGAAGGCAGACTTGTAATAGTGGATTGAAAAAAAGGAAACTTCAATTTGAGGTTTCCTTTTCACTTATAAATATCATCCATCAGTTTTTTCAGTTCATCGATCTGAATCTGGCCGGGTGCGCTTGAATCGACACATGACGCAAATGTCATGACTGATCCATAAAGTCCGCCCTTGATTCTGGAAACAGAGCCCTGAGCTGACATGGAAATGGCAATGCAGGGAGAATCTGATGATGAAGTAAATTCTCTGCATGCACTCAGAAGTGCTCTGACATCCTCTTCACTCTGCGGCATCACGGCGAGCTTGGGCAGATCTGCACCGAGCTTTTTCATTTCCTGAAGTCTTGAGAACATGATGCTGAAATCCGGTGTCTTTTTAAAATCATGACTGGAAAGAATCACTGCAATTCCGCTTTGATGCGCAAGACTGATCAGCCTTGAAACAGCAGGCTCACCGGTAAATAATTCAATATCCACAAGATCTGCATTCTTTGAAGCAATCACTTTTTCAAGAAGTGAGATGTATTCACCGGCTGCAGGATTTTTGTTTCCGCCTTCTTTTTCCGTGCGGAAGGTAAAGATCAGAGGAACCGGATCAAGAATTGTATGAATGGATTCAAGAAGATGAAGGATTGTTTCTTCATTAACCTGTCCTTCGATACAGTCTGCCCGCCATTCACAGAGATCGCATCCGCAGTTTCTGATCTGTTCTGCCTGAATGAGGATTTCTGCTTCGTTTCTGCCGGTCAGAGGAACACAGATATTCGGTCTTCCTTCTTTGAAAATCAGATTTTTGACTCTCAGTTCTTTCATGTGATTACCTGTACTCAGAACAGTTTACCACTTCGTTAATATTCCTGCCCCGTTCGTGCATCGACATTCTGAAAGATCAGATGCGTCATTCCTTCGGACTTTGTGACAAGAATTTTGCATGTATATCCTTCATAGCTTCTTTCCTGTTCGTCATAGCAGCTGACATGAACCAGATATTCGTCATCTTCCGCTTCATCGACCTCATCAATTTCAAACGGTGCGGCAAAGTAATTGTATTCAGTTTTAACGATTTCTGATTCACATACGGTTTCACCGTCTTTCATGAGTTTCATTGTTCCGGTGATCTTCTCTGAAGCCATAGAGGTAAGATCATATGGCTCGATTGTCAGGATCATATCGTAATCCAGCTTTCCTTCCTTCTGAGAGCTTTTATTATTGTATCCGCTGATGTAGCAGGAAAGTTTCGTCTGTGCATACAGATCATTCACCTTTGAAAGCTTCATAGTTTTTGAATCACATGACAGATACCATTGAATGCTGTCTTCTCTTGGAACTTTAATCTCACACGAAAAACCATTCAAAGGATTTTTTGTGACACTTTCTGCGTGTATGATTGATCCATCCGGTGTTTTTGCAAAGAAATCCACAGTATTGGCAGGATCTTTCAGAATGCCGGTCAGTTCTGCCGTAAATATCTGCTTTTCGCGGTCAATCGAAACCAGCCGCAATGAATAATCCGCCAGCAGGCTGTCATTGTTCTGCAGAGTGGACTCAATTGTTTCAGCAAGTTCTGATTTCAACTGATCCATCTGAAACTGCAGATCTGCATATTGTCCGGAAATCTGACTGATGCCTTCGCGGAGCTGCCGGGTTTCAGATTTTGTCTGAAGTACAATGGATATTAATACACAGCACATCAGGATGAGAAATGTGTAAAGGATCCATCTTCCTTTCGGCTTCCGTACAGGTTCAATACTTCTGACAGCAGCCGGTATTTCGTCTTCTGCTCCCAGAAGATACCCAACACTGACACCGAACAGTTTTGAAAGATCTTCAAGCTTTTCAACTTCCGGAACAGCACTTCCGCTTTCCCAGCGGCTGACAGCCTGACGGGAAACATTCATCTGTGCGCCGAGATCTTCCTGCGACCAGCCTTTTTCTTTTCTGAGTCTGATCAGACGCTCTTTGCTGAACATATAAGGAACCTCTCTTTCTGATTCCATTTTAACAATCGCAGGATTCCGGGAACAACCATCACGGGCTTGCAAAGTGTCAACTGACGGTTGCGGAAGAGAAAATATCAGATATTGCGGGAAAGAATTGCAGAGGGTCAGATTGTTCTGAATGCAGATTTGCCAAAACTGAGATTATGAAGAATGTTTTCACTGTGGCAGTAAAAATGTGTCAGAACAGATGAAAGATACATATTTTGCTCTGTGGCGGTACAACAGCTGTATTTCAGATTACAGCAAAGGAAAATATATCATTGCATCAGGCTGTCTGATCGGGATGGAACATATCAGACAGGATCTTCCTGCTTCACTTCAGGATTAATATAACGAATATGCAGAAGCTGCAGACCGCGAATCAAACCATGCTGTATTTTGCGGATCGGGAACGCCGGAGAAGAAAAAAGGAGGAATCATTCTTCGTCGTCTTACAGCAGCGGATATGATGATCCGTATGAGTTCCGGTACTGGAATGAGGACTTTTTCATTGATTATGAAAATGCTGAAGAATATCGGGAAGAATATCATTGACTGTCTTTGTATGATGAAATAACAGAATATCGATGTATTGTTTCCTGACAGTCTGAATTGAAAAGAAATGCCGGATGATCCGATGAATAAAGGATTTTCCGACATTTGATCTGTTGTCATGAATGTAGTGTAGGAATCACTGTCTGCTGAAAGAATGAACAGAACAAAACGAAGATTTTGGTATTCTGAACTGTTACAGCTCCTTTCATATCGATCTCACCTGATCAACCGAAATTACCGAGAACCAGACGGTTTCTGGTACCGGGCTCAATATCCATGAGGAAAGAGAACGCTTCATCGAGATGTCTCTCCCAGTAATCCAGTTCATGATTGCCATCGCCCTTTGTATAAATGTAGGGGAATTTCTTTTCATCCAGAACGGAAGCGAAACGGTTTACCGCATTGACAACCAGTCCGTCCTGCTTACCGCAGCACATGTAGAGCTTCGGAATCTCTTCGTTCGGTGTTTCACGGTAGAATCTGTCAAGATTCAGATCGGAGTTCATATAATCTTCCTTACTTCCGCACGCATTTATGAAGATCTCTTGCGGAAACATGAAATCATGGCCGATGATCAGATCATAAACGGAAACGGAAGGGGAAAAGGCAATGATTTTTGAAAAGGTATCACGGAATTTCAGACCGTTGTACAAAGCACCGTAGCCGCCCATTGAAATGCCGCCGATAAAGGTATCTTCTCTTTTTGCGGAAAGGGGAAGCAGCTTTCTTGTCATCTCCACCAGCTCTTTTCCTGCAAATGTGGAGTAGCAGCACATTCTTTCAGGATGATCGACATAGAAGGAATTGTTACCGTCCGGAATGATAATTGCAATTCCTTTGAGTTCGCATTCACGGCGCAGACCGAGATAGCTCATCATATTGAACGCATCGTTGGAATATCCGGGCAGGAAATAGACGGTTTTAAACGGCGGTTCGACAGGTGTACCTGACATTGCATCGGTCGGAAGATATGCGTGTATGGTTGTCATTCCGCTTAAAGCTGCGGACATGTACTGAAGCTTAAGATATGCCATGGTATTTGTATTCTCCTGTTATGAATTGTTTCTGTTTTTCAGCCATTCGGAAGGCGTGCAGCCGAATGTTTTTTTGAATGCGGAAATAAATGATTTAACATTTGGGAATCCGTTATGCGATGAAACATCGATCAGCCGGATCTGCGGATTCTTTTTCATATCCTCGACACTGTGCATCACACGCACACTCTGCAGATAGGCATGAAAGTTGAAGCCGATGTGTTCCTTGAACATTCTCGACAGATGGGCAGGGGAGTAATGAAACTGCTCGGCAGTGGAATTCAGATCGATTTCATCTGTATAGTTTTCATCGATATAATTCACAATTTCACGGATGCTGGACATCATTTTTTCCCGCTTCAGGTCCGGCTGCTGTTCACAGATACAGTATTTTTTCAGCAGAAACATAAACTGGAAGACAAGCTCCATCTTTTTCAGATCATCGGTATCTTCATGTTTCAGATATTCACCGAACTGCTGCAGGACGGCTTCGATCTCTTTCTTTGCGCTTTCGGAAGAAGGAACGCAGAAGCGGATGCCTTCTCCGAGCCAGGAATCAATGAATTCCTTTGAGATCTGAACCGTAACTCCTTTGAAGACATCATCCTCACTGATCCACCGGTTGCCATGCAGTTCGCCGCTGTTGACAATATACCAGTCAGAGGGATACTGATCCTGACTGACTCCGTCAACTGTCGCGCGGATTCTTCCTTCGGTTGTCAGATTGAACTCAATATTCCAGTGCCAGTGCAGGATTGTATAGATGTCGGTTCCTTTGAAAGAATGATTGAATACCTTGACAGGTACTCTTCTGTAAATGAATTCTTCGCTCTGATACAGTTCCGACATTGCGCACCTCCGATTCTGATGATTTTCTTTAATTCTGACTGTCCAGCAGCCATTTCACTGCCGGTTCCAGATTTTTGTTCCAGAATACCCAGTCATGGATACCGGGCATTTCATGATATTCATAAACCATTTTACGTGATTCCAATTCTCTTTTCATTTTGAGATTTTCCTGATAAAGAAAATCTTCCGTGCCACATGCCTGGTATACAGCCGGTGCCTCCCCGGCAGCGATTGCCTGATCCATGCACCAGAGAGGATCATTGACAGAATTCTTTACCTTGTCCAGATCGCCGAAAGTCCGCGCATAGTAGTCATAATTGGCAATTGCATCCTGATAGCCTGGTTTCTTCGATGCAATGTTATCGATGATAAATGCCCCGGAGAAGGTGAATACTTTTGAGAACAGATCGTGATAGAAGCTTCCCAGACGGAGGGCGCCGAAGCCGCCCATCGAAAGACCGCCGATGAAGGTGTCTTCCCTTCTGTCTGAAAGCGGGAAGGCACGCCGGGTGAACTGAACAATCTCCCTGATCAGTTCACTGTAGCGGAAGGGCAGGGAAACCGAATCCACATAGAAACTGTTCTCTGCATCCGGTAAAACAATTGCCAGGTTATATCTTTCTGCGATATCCCGCAGCGGGGTATAGTTCATCCAGTCATTGCGGTTGCCGCCGAAACCGTGAAGAAGATAAAGGGTTTTGAACTGTTTGGGTTTCCGATCAAGAAGATCAGGTCTGCCGGGAGATTCAAAAGGAATGATGATGTTCAGATCAATGCTTCTGAACAGACTGTCACATGCGAATGTTGTCTGAAATACTGCCATGGTTTTTCTCCTCAGAAATATGTATAAGGTTCTTCAGAACTGATAAAGGAAATAGGTATATTGTGAATATATGGCTTAAGGTAAAGCGGCAGATACTTCATGCCTGGTTCTTCTGTTCTTTCATGGCCCAGGTGGATCATGCAGCGGTTCATGCCGAGCTGTGAAGCATCACGGATATATGCAACAGTTGTCCATTCGGTAATATCGCCGCAGATCAGAACGTTGAGATTGTTCCGCTCCATCACTTCCATCGGCATTACTTCCCTGCCAAGTCCTAGACTTCCGCCTCCGACCAGCAGACCGGCGCGTGTAATCGGACAGTCAGGATTGCCGACAGTACGGATTTCGTCCATTTCAAATGTTTTCTTCAGCCATTCTGCAAGATCTTTTAATGTGGTTGCCGGAATTTCATATACCCACGGTTCCTTTTCATCATCCTGCAGATATGCCCGCCATCCGAGCTCCTGGATGATTCCGCGGTAGATATAATCGATGTTTGTGCCGAAGTGCATGTGGTCATGGAATCTCCATACAGCAATGTGATTTTCTTCCAGCAGCTGCTTCTTGGCCAGATAGACGCTGTCATTCTGACACCATTCTGTTTCATCGCTGCCGTTGAACCAGGTCGGCTCATGGGAAACAATGAAGTTGGCGCCGCATTCAATGGTTCTGCGGATCACTTCCACCGTCGGCATAAATGTTGTGACGATGCCTGTGACTTCCATATCCGGATCGCCGCAGGCAAGAACATCGCAGGTCGGACAGATGTGTCTGCCCCCGCCGATAGAATCCAGAATCAGATTGATGATTTCCTGTACTGTCATATTATTATCCTCAAACTTTCGGGAAGATCTGTCTGCGGCAAACAGACGGATCCATACATTTTCATTGTAACTGTTACTGTGCTTCCGCTTCGCTGTGTCTTCTGTCAAGCTCTGCCTTGATTGCCGGATACTGCTGATCAAGTTTGAAGAAAGCATTGATGATGAAGATAATTGCGAAGGCAATGATCGGGATCCAGACATAGCAGGTCTCGATTGCTGAGATTGCGGATGCAGTCTGTGTTTCGGCGCCGCCTACATATCCGCCGGCATCGAGAATGGAGGATGACACTGTTGCGACGAAGGAGTTTGCAATTTTGACTGCAAATCCGATGAATGCCATCAGGAAGCCCTGAACGCGGATGCCCATTTTCCATTCACCGTAGTCAATGGACTGTGCGCACATGACATAGATGATACCGTTGATGAAGGCTGTACCGACGGAAAGAATCACGGTGCAGGTAATCAGCATGAAGGAACTGTTTTTGAATACCAGCATTCCGGCGTTGCCGAGAATACCGAGAATGCAGCCGCACCAGACAAGATTCCGGTTGCCGATCTTCTGGGCGATGAGAGGGATGACAAGTGTGACAGGGATACCGACGATGTTGGTGATCGAAAGCAGGGTGGAAGCCATGCCGGGGTTGTTCAGAACGTTGGTTGCGTAATAAACCGTTGTGGAAGACTTGATGACGATCTGGGCAATGACCAGCAGCATTGATACGGTGCAGATGATCCAGGGAAGGTTGGCCATGGAGCGAAGTGTATCTTTTGCGGAGATCTTTACTTCCGCTGCCTTGCCCATGTTCATTCTTTCTCTTGTGTTGAAACCATCCATCAGAATCAGGAACATGCCGATGAAACCGAATATGACAATCGTCCAGTTGAAGCCTCTGTATTCAGATCCTTTTCCGAAGAAACTGATCAGCGTCAGAGCCAGCGCGTTGGGAATCAGCTGACCGAAATTGGTACCGAGGCTGCCGAACATGTTTGTGGAAAGGCGGTCTGCCTCATCATTGGTGATTGCTGTAATCAGGACATTCTGAGGAATCAGCACTGCGGTATAAGCCAGAGTGTAGATCTGATAGGTGACAAGGCACCAGATATATTTGACGGCAGGGGAAGCCTCCGGAACATGGAAGACCAGGAAGGTTGAGATGGCCAGCGGCAGTGCGCAGAACAGGAAGTAGGGACGGCATTTGCCCCATTTCGATTTTGTTCTGTCAACGATGACACCCATCAATGCGTCGGAGACGGCATCCACGATACCGCCGATGGCGATGATGGAACCTGCCTGAATGACGGAGATTCCGACGACATCGGTGTAGAAGTACATTGCGAATACGGTAACGACGGTGGTCATGAGGCAGATGCCCATATTGCCGGCGCCATAGCTCAGTTTTTCAAGAAGTGACATTTTCGGACTGACTTTTTCGTTCATGATGATTTACCTCCTTCAGTTCTGATTGTTTTCCTTGATGCATTATCATTCTGCCATCCGGCAGAAGAAGATTCTTTCCGCTTTTTATCGTGGGAATTGTCAATTTTTGATATCGCTTTCATCAAGCGTGTCATAAATCCGGATTTCCGTTTTTCCGTTTTCATTGACAACTTCTCCACGGAAGCGTCTTTCGGCAAGATAACTGCCGATCACCGGGCTGTCGCACAGAAGCAGCGGAAAGGTATGGATGACATTGCTGTGTTTTTCCGTATGTTTCATCCAGCCTTCATTTTCAATAAACAGCGTGCATGCATTGCCTTTGAAATCCCTGCCTCTGAATGCATAGCGTGCACTCATCTGTCTCAGTCCGGCAGCGTTTTCCTGCTGAACATCCACGGCTCCGGGCAGGGTTTCTCCGCAGAACAGATCCGATTCCAGCTTTGCATGAAAGGGGATGATGGAAATGGAGCCGTAGGGGCATTCCATCTCGGTGATTTCATGCGGATCGGCATGGATCTCAAATGACATGACCGGTTTTGTTTCAGGCATTTTCTTTTCCTCCCTCAGCCAGTCTGTTCAGATCAATTGCAGCAGTCATTTTTTCGCCGCCGCTGTCATTGGGATGAAGACCGTCTCCAAGATGCAGATTGCCTTTCAGATACCGGGGATTCTCTTCATCGCGCATCAGCGCATCATAATCCATCACATCGTCAAATACCGACTGGGTGCGGATCCAGGAGTTGACTTTCTGCCTTGTCTTTTCAAAAGCTTCCATCCACCAGTCCGGATATTCATTATTGCCGCAAGGCATGATCGTACCGATCAGGATTTCCGCATGATGGCGGTGTGCAGTTTCAGCAATCCTGCGATAGCCTGCAATCAGTTCTTCCGCCGGTGTGGGCTCCTTGCTTTCGTTAAACTGCAGCGGATGCATGATGTCATTGATGCCGATCAGCATCAGAACCGTATCCGGCTGATCAATTTCAAATACATTCCTTTCAAAACGATTTACACCTGCTTCGCCGAATACAGTAATTGGCTTTCCGGTCTGCGGATTGCAAGACGCATCATGGACCAGACGGTTACCGCCGATCCCACAGTTCAAAAGTGAAACCCGACCGGGATACCGGCTGTACAGGCAGCGGGTCAGGGCATTGGTGAAGTAGGACATGTGAGTGATGGAATCGCCGAATGCCGCAATCGCATGCACATCGTCATGTGTATAAACCTGAACAGCATCAAAACCGAAGAAATAAAACATTTTATGAACATCATTCCGGATCGCTTCAGCCAGATCATCCGGTTCTGATTCTTCAAACGGACTCCCGTCGGTATGATCGCCTTTGCCAAGCAGCACCTTCGGTCCTGTTTCAGACCAGAAGGAGCGCAGTCCATAGATATCCTGCTTTTCTTTGAAATAGACAGAAACTGACAGAATATCGCCGGCTCTGACATTCAGCGCAATATCATCGCTGAACAGTTCCTCATCCGGATTGATGACCATTGTTTTCCGGCCATGAAGCGTTACATCTGTAAGGCTGCGGATTTCCGTGCCTGTAAAAATGCCGGCTGTCATGTGTGCAATTGTCAGCGGCACCGGTGCGTACCGGTTGGTGAGGCGGATACGGAGACGGTCTCCGTTCAGATTGTTTGAGAAGGTAAGACGGAGTGTCATGTCCGTAACAGACATGGTGCGCCCGCCGAAGTCCGTGGACAGGTATTTGATTGAACTGACCCATTTCATATTTTTTGATTCCTCCCTTTAAGCGCTTTCAGTATAAAAAAGACACATCATGCGATGCGTCCCCTTCTTTGTCATGTAAATTGTCAAAAATTGATATTTCTGTGTCTGCAGATATAAAAATATGTGACATTTCACGTCTCATTGCCTCAAAAAGCCGAATGCAGCATTCTGTGTTCTGTTACACTTCATCGATTCTGCATATTCTGAAAGTGCAAAGAAGTACAGATGTCATGGATCGGGCCGGATGTTACATGTATGTCGTAAGTTTCTGAAGAAAAATGCAGGAAAACCCGCATT
>JAUNEN010000020.1:33965-40909 GCA_030525525.1 Erysipelotrichaceae bacterium | reverse complement strand
CATTCTCTGCTGCCCAGCTGAGTGCATCAAGATAATATGCATTCGCTCTTGTATCAGTGAATTCTGCTGTCTTTTCTGCTGCAGGCTTCTTCGCATATCTCCAGAGGAATGTCACAATCTGCTCTCTTGTGCAGTTGTCATCCGGTCCGAAGTTTCCGCTGCCGTCTGCGTAGCCGGTTGTGATTTCATTTTCTGCAGCCCATGCGATTGCCTTTGCAAAGTATCTGTCTGCATTGACATCGTTGAACTTAGCTTCACCTTCCGGTTCAGGTTCGCCTGCAAGTCTCCATAAGAAGGTAACCATCTGAGCTCTGGATACATTTGCATCAGGTGAGAAGAGAGTTTCACTAGTGCCCTTTGTGATCTGAGGCTTATGGTTGTATGCCCAGTAAACCGGCTGATAATAGAATCTGCTTTCATCTTTGACATCAGTGAATATTGCCTCGAATGGCTGATCCTGACCATTCAGCAGTTCTTCATATCTTGCCTCAGCTGCCTCTAAAACCGCTAACATCTCAGCTGACACAAGCGCTTTCTGTGCATCTGTCAATGCTTCATATGCCGCTCTTGCCGTCTGGATTGCATCCAGGCTGTCCAGGGTTACCGTACCAATGGCACGGATTAGTGCTTCCACAGCAGCTGCCGCTTCCGCATCCGGATTCTCCGCAGCCTGGTTTTCAACCATAACCGTCAGCTCCATCTCAGTGCCTGACATCTCATCCTTCACAAGGAGTATGCCCTGGCCTGGCAGCAGACCGTATACAGTTAAGAATGCAATACCTTCAGCGTTTGTCGATATGATCGGCGTCGCTGTCTCGACAAGACTCGGTGTAAGTGATGTTACTGTCAGTGTTCTTCCTTCACCAACCTGTGACGGCAATACAGTGACAGCTATCGCCGCACTTCCGCCTGTCATCAGTCTTATGCCTTCGTCTGCTACAAGTTCATCTACTGCAATCTTCACATCTACCGATTCTGTGAAAGCTTCCGCCATCGCTGTACCTGCATAGCTCTGCACAGTATTGCCGATACTGACCACAGCTTCCCCGATATCCAGTTTCGCGTTGTCCGCCGGAATAAACTGATATGCGGATGCAAAGATATTTCCGGAATCCGGATTCTCTTCAGCATTGAGCGGCACAACCGTTCCCTCGATCGTTTTTCCGCCACTTGTAACGGTGACTGCCTCAGCTGTCACGGTCGAAGGAATCATATATTTGCTGAAAGTGATCGTCACGCCTTCCGGAGAAGCTGCAGCCAGCTCTACCATCGGCGCTTCATATGAAATCATTCCGATATTGATATCTGTCTGGGGAGGAGGAACCGGCAGCCATTCAGACTGCGCCTTCTCATAGTTTTCCTTTTCATATGCGACCATCCACTGGCCTTCCGGCACATCCCATGCATACTGTCCATACTTATCTGTAATCAGAGGATTGATCTGGTCATATTCTTCGGCATTCCAGATAACCGTTTCCTGCTGTTCATTGCCATAATCATCTGTCCATGACTCAATAGTATATGCTGTCGCTGTCACGCCTTCCAGCCGATTGGAAGGAACAGCTTCGTAGATATAACCGGATGGATCATCGATGCCATAGACTTTCATGAAAAATTTTTTCAGATTGTCAATGTAACCTTTCGGATCTTTCATTAAACCTTTCAACTGAGATTTTACCCATCGTGTAAGGTTTTCCGTGATCCACTTGGAAATAGTACGATTCAATGTGGTTTGGACCAGTGTTTTTAAACTATACTTCCATCCATGTTTGACTATGTTGGTGATCATTCTCTTATATGCAGCATCAAATGACCACGCTCCTTTATTTAAGAACGGCACTTCCGTGATCTTGAAGAAGTTCTTCACTGGCTTTGCACCGAAGATACCGCCTATCACAGAGCTGATGGCTAGATCCTGAAGGTCGATGCGACCCTTGTCAATAAGATTTGAAACTACTGATTTAATACCACCTCCTGCTGCACCTGCTATGATTCCTGTTCCTCCAGTCGCATAAGTAACTGCACCGACAAAAACACCTTTTGCAGCCGCACCTGCATAACCGCCCCAGGTTCCTGTCCATTCCCATTTTCCGGTTTTTCTATAGTTTATGGATGTCTCAGCAACGTCAGACAGTAACTCACCACCAACCTCGATTGCCACACTGGCTCCTATTACCACAAGGCACGCTGTCAAAGCGAATTCACCGTTGATATCTACATAGCTGACCGGATTGTTCAAACCATAACGATATGCATTAATATCATATCTTGTACCTGTTAGATCCATGGAAATGAATCTTCCCAGCTCTGCATTCATATAACGTGCATGAATGTAATACAGGTTATTCTGCTCATCCTGAATCCCATATTGGCCTGCATATGTAAACGGTGTCCGGATACCTTCTGTGCGCGAAGACACACCATAATCTCCATAGGTATAATGGTTTACCACCGCACCCGATGAATCAGTGATATCTGTGGTAGAACCCAGCAGATTGAAATTATAATAATATGTTTCAGTCCCATTCTTCTGACCGGTCAGACCTGAACCTCTGAAATAACTGGATGCTTCATTATCCCGGTATGAAGTAAGTACCTGTCCTCCGTTGACTGGTGAATAAACATATTCCGTTTTCTCACCGTTTACAGTTATTGAGTTACGATTACCAAATGCATCGTAAGTATATTCATAGATATTGGTTCCGTCTGAATAAGATTTCAGTCTTCCGCGTGTATCGTAGGAATATGTCTGACCGCCGAATTCGGTCAGGGATCCGTTCTGATCCCATTTCACCGGATTGTCGCCAACCTGAGTGTATCGGTTCATGGATCCGGTCGTATACTCCGTACTGCTGCCGTTGATCTTAACCTCTGTCCGGTTTCCAGCCGCGTCATAGATGTAGGAAGTCACTGTTCCATCTGGTGCTGTACTCTTAGTCAGCTGGTTTCTGGCATCATATTCATAGTTCCATGTTCCGTCCAAAGTTTCCTTCTTTGAAACATTCCCCATTTGATCGAACGTATACTTCTCACTGCTGATTACAGTGCCGTCAGCCTGATAAAGGGTAATTGAATTCACATTGCCATTGTCATAAGTATAAACAGTGCTTGTTCCGTTTCCGTTTATCTGACGGGTAATCAGGCCGTTCGCATCACGTTCATATTCCGCAAGAATATTCCCTTCGCCATCAGTCATTCTCCGCAGCAGGCCAGTCGTCTCATCGTAAATGTACTTTGTAGTGAATCCAGCACTGTCCGTTACCGAACTGAGCCGATTCTTTCCGTCATAAACATAGGCGATTGTCTTTCCGTCAGGATATACAATTGCTGTAACGTTGCCGTTAGAATCATACTTGATCGAAGTCAGCTCTCCATCTTCTTCAATGGATGTGACATTCCCCGCATCATCATATGTATATCTAGTCTTACTGCCATCTGCATATGAGAATTCAGCCGGCAGATCATCTGACCCATATGAAATGTTGATTTTTCCTCCGTCACGGAGCGTCCTCTGTGTGATTGCGCCGTCTGAAGAATACGTATACTTCTCTGAAGTTCCATCCGCATACGTGATACCGGTCACATTACCATCATCGGAATACTGATAAGAAGTAGTATTGCCGATTTCATCCGTTACCGAGGCAAGCTGATCATTCTCTGCATAGCTGTACTGGACTTTATTACCGTCCGCATGTATCACTTCTGAAAGATTGCTTCTCTCATCATATGCATATCTGACAGCCGTCGTATCTCCAACATTAACTGCACTGACAAATCCCGATTCGTTATAGGCATATTCAATCAAAGATTCCTGATCCGAACCTGTATTTACGGATTTAAGCTGGCCGCCGTCATATTGATAAGTGGTTACTTCTCCGCTCGGGTCAGTTACTGCGACGGTATTGTAAGACGGATAATCATATGATGTATTTCTTCCATCCTGATCGCTTGAAATCAAACGGCCAAAACTGTCGTAATCCAGATTCAGTTCAGAACCATCCGCTGTTCTCACAGATGCAAGCGCGCCGGCTGAAAGATTTCTTCTGTCTGTATAATACGAATAATACTCTGTACCGTTCTCTGTCGTGACAGATGCCAGATAATCCCCTTCATATGTATAAGATGCTGTATGTCCTTTATAGGAAGCTGTACTGACTTTGCCGTCTGTATAGGTAAACTCCATTGATATATCATGATTGCTCGTGATCTTTGTCAGATCATCGCCGTCATAGATGAATGTCAGCTGATCACCGCCCGGTTCACTGAATTCCTGAGGTCTTCCATTCTTGTTATACTTGTGAACAGATCCATCGGCATACATAACTGTGATCTGACCGTCCTTATATTCCGCAAAATCTTTTCCGGTAATAATATCCCGATATACGCCATCCTGCTCTTCAAAAATCTCATATCCGCTGATTGTAGAAATAACGATAAAGTTACCTTCTTCATCGGAAATCTGATCTGCTCTGCTTTCAAAATCAGCTGTCCAGCCAAGTCCGAATATACCTGGGACAAGGTAATGATCCCGATCAGAATAATAGCTTCTGGACAGAACACCTTCGATATCCTCAGCATATGCCAGTATTTCCGCAGGAATCTCATCCGTCTGCATTGGTTCACAATCATAGACTGCAGTCACTTCTGCCGGCTTGGTAAAACTGGATGGATAATCATATGTTCCGACCCAGCAGTTCAGCTGACTGTTAAATTCACATGGCACCTTTGTTTCTGATCCATTGGAGGCTCTTGTGATGACGATAACATTTGATACTTGGGTAGGATCATTTCTCGTAAATTCCACCTTAAATGTAAAAGTCGGATATTTCGGCCAGTAATTATAGGAAATTTTTTCATTGGATTGATTAATAAAATCGAATACCGATACAAACTCCACCGGAACCAATGATCCCGTAGGATGTGCCGTATTGATCATTGTGATCTTGGCCAATGATACATATGTCGGATCAAAGATCAAAGTTCTTGTGTCCGATGTCACCTCATATCCATACTTTTCAGATGAAAGAACAACATAAATATCATGTTCTGCATAATCTGTATCATTTCCGGATAACTCGATCGTCGCTGTCCAGGAACCGCCGCGGTTGGTTTTCGTTTCGCCTGCTTTTGTACCATTGTCATAGATTGTGATTATGCTGTCTGAAACACCCTTGCCTGACAGTGTGACTGACTTCTGTCCTGTTTTAGCGGGCATATCATATGAAAGATCATCCGCATCAATTGTAAGTGTACCCAGAAGCTGAGTCAGTTCCGAACCACCCATCGTCAGTCTGAGACATGCGTCCACATCCCAATCTCCGGCAGCTGTCGGAGAGACAACACAGCGAACTGTTCCGGATGAACTGTTTACGTTAATCTGAACTGTTCCCGATGCCTCATCATATGTATAGGCATGAATCTTGCTGTCAAGTGTAACACTGCCCTCTACCGGATGCACTGACTGCGGAAGGTTAATGATCAGTGTCTCACTGCCTGTCTGATATGTTTCATCGATCTGATAAGATGCTTTTAGAGTAACCAGGCTTCCAATGTTTACGGATGTCCGGCTTGCAGAAAAGTCTGTTTCATGATCAACGGTATATGAAAGTCTCGACACATCCATTTCCGGAATTGTGCCTGTTTTTAATTCTGTAATGATTCCCTGTTTGATCGTAATGCTTGTAAGCTGATAATCTGTTCCTTCTCTAAGATTCAAAGCGCAGAATGCTTCAAGGGTTGCCATTCTGTGAACATAATCATTCTCCTTGAAAAGGATTAATGTATATGTACCTTCCGGCATCCGATCCGATGTAAAACTGCCTTTGGCATTATATGTCGAAACGTAATTACCTGTCCCGTCGAATACCATTACGCAGGCTTCAAGATTATCCGCCGCAAAATAACCGTTTGATATACCGGTTGCTGAATATGTACCGCATAGCTCCTCATCAAGCGTTAACGATCCCTTTTCAAAAACAAGACGATTATTTTTACTGACAATTGAAATATCCAGCTTTTCTCCTGCCTGTACAACTCCTTCAGGCAAAATCAGATATGGATATTGAACTATGACACCATCAAGCGGATCCGTCTCACCGGAACGAGTCACTGTGAAATCCAGATCCGAGAAATCTGTAATTCCCTGTACACTTCCACTCACTCCGTCAACAGATGCCAGCTGCTCGGAAAGAGACAATGTAATTTTATATGTCGGTAATGATCTCAGGATTATATCCTTTAGTACAGCACTTCCTTCAGCAGTCAGCAAACTGTCCAGCGAATCTACCTTAGCTGATACGTAATTATCCGCACTGACAGCCATAGAAGTTTCAACTGCCCGTAAAGATGTATTGTATATGCCTTCGCTGTCCGTTGAACAGCTAACTGTTTCAACAACACTACCCGCAAATGACTGTTTAAACTCAACAGCTGCACCGGCTATCGGCGTACCGTCAACCGCAAGAACCTTCCCCTGTACGGAAATAATCGGAATTTCAGCCAGCTGACATGTCAGCACGGTACCGTCTTCAACAACACCAACTGCCTTTCTGACCGGCTCATAATACTGCTTTGCCAGTTCCTCCTCCAGAACAACCTGATAATAGTAAACTTCCTCTTTCTGGTAACCGGACAGTTTTCTTCCATAAGCTACAATATCTCCGCGATTATACCATTCAATCTGATAGCCGTTGCTGAGAAGATTGCCCGATGAATCAATGACATCCAACACCACGCTTCCATCATCAAGTATGATTTCAAACGGAATATCATTCTCTAAGGCATAAGATTCTGCATACGATCCAGCATATCCATGAATCGTTAGATTTTCACAATTACTAAAAGCATTTTTACCAATCGATGTAACGTTTTCTAAAATGAATATATCCGTCAGAGATGTACATCTGCTGAATGCATAATAGCCGATTCCTGTCAGATTTGCAGGC
>JAUNEN010000020.1:23501-33865 GCA_030525525.1 Erysipelotrichaceae bacterium | reverse complement strand
TCACACTTTCCGGCAATATCAGTTCCGTCAGAGATGTACAGCCACTGAATGCATACTCGCCGATTTCTGTCAGAGCGCTTCCTTCTGTTTCGCCCTCTTCGAATGTTACTGCACTCAGACTGCTGCAGTTCACAAATGCACTGGATCCGATACTTTTCAGTGTTTTCGGAAGGCTGATCTCTGCCAGAGATGTACATCTGCTGAATGCATAATAGCCGATTCCTGTCAGATTTGCAGGCAGATTCACTCCTTCAAGACTCTCACAATAATGGAATGCATAATTGCCAATTGATGTGACACTGTCAGGTAGCGTTACTCTTTCAATCGCTGCACTTGCACAGATATATGCAGGAATCACTTTCATCCCTTCTTCAAAGATTACTTCCTTCAGCTCTTTTACCCCGTCAAACGGCCCGAAATTCTCATATTCTCCATTTGCTGAATTGTAAGCATTACCATGCCCGGCATCTGTTACACCCTTTGGTACGGTGATACTGCTGATCCCTGTTCCCTGAATCATCCGTGCTCCCAGTTTTGTCACACTTTCCGGCAATATCAGTTCCGTCAGAGATGTACAGCCACTGAATGCATAACTGCCGATTGAAATAACCGGATAATCATTAATCGTACCTGGTACGATTAATGCAGTCTCACTGCCTAAATATTTTGTTATAGTAACTTCATTATTGCTTATGGTATATTCGTACTCTTCATTTGACAAAGTTTCTTGGATTTCACTAAATTGATCATTATTGTCAGAAATAACTTCATCTTCTATTTCCAATCGGGTTTCCCCATCTTCAATAGTGATTGACTCAATGTTTGTGGAATCTTCTTCGCTTGCTTCCTCAGCTAATACAGGCAAACTGCAATTGCTGACAAAAAGAAAACATGATAATAAGATTAACATCAGATTCTGCAGATTTTTCTTCATTTTTAATTTCTCCCCCAAAAGATATGAGCGTTCTCGAAAACTCTTTGAGCTAGTAAAGAACGCTCTTTTTACTGCTCATTTTTTGCATTTACCCTACAACTTTTTTTGCCAATATCCCTTGACAATCCCGCCGCGGCTCGCTTCGCTCGCTTGTTGGTAAGGGTGAAGGAGGTTTGGCTATATGCTTAAATCTATCTCTTCGATTTGTGATTATCGTGATTTTTTCAAATCAGAAGCAATCAATCTAGATTGTGCTCAGCGTAAACGGCTGTCTTCGAAGTTATTTCTTTCTGCTTTGCACAAACTTAAGAAGCTGGATCCGACTCTGGCTTCTGATCTGCTCTTCTCCTATATTCCAGCACAAGAAGGCCTGCCATTGATCCATTTCTACTCAAACGTTCTTTCATTCTTATGCAACATCTCGGTTACACTTCCATCACCCGCTGGTGTGATGATCTTCACTGTAATTCTCTTCTTCAGTATCTGATTGCCACCTTCGATCCTCCGCCCATAGTTTCTCATTACGATTTCATAATTCGTCTTACTGGTATTGACCCTCATCTGGATGATCTTTATCCGAAAGATCACTATAAGAAGCCGTCGAAACAGAAGGCAAAGCACAGTGAGAAACTGAGGAATAATTCTCACATCGACACATACTATTTTGATAAATATAAAAGCGGTGCTGAGAATGATCGTGAGCGTTTGATGTTCACACTTTAGTCATTGTCCAATGCTTTAATTGTCATACCACCCCTTGATACAGGCTTCATCGACAAGGATTATCTCATCCTTTCCACATGGTGGCTCTTCTCTTCATATCCACGCTTCCCAGTATGGTCACCAGGTCTTGGATGGCAATGAAGAGGATCCTGTTTTCCGCTTCTGTTACACGTGACGATGATATCGGCTTGCAAAGCATGCCACTCGGGTAGAGATTTTGATCTTGAATCCTTCTATCTGGGCATCATTTTCTACAATATCTCCTGTCACAATCCTTCAAGAAACATAGACCTGCCCGTCTTTATCTCTTTGGAGAAAGCTTCCAGGCACGACGCTCTGACTTCCATTTCAGCCGCCGCTCAATTGTTTGATATGAATTCCAACCTGTATCCCTCATACATGTGTCTGGATTCCACCTCGAAGTCTGCCCATTTACCAATACTTTCGTCTTAATCATATTATCCCAGTCATCAATCATTATCCAAGACATGATTCATCAAAGGCAGATCCCGAGAAAAATCATCTTTCAAAGAATGGAATTCCGAACTGTAAAAAGGTATTGAAATGATTAACTATGGCTATGATATCCAGCTCTGCAGACGCAAATTCAGAAGTCCTCTTGCCACAGGTAAGATCGATCATTGTAATCACAAAGAAGAGTGAAATTCATCCTATTACGAAAGAGTTGTCTATATCAATGACGGTGATGATATACGTAATGGAGCACCTCTCCTTTATAAATCCGACAAATAGAAACTGATCAATAAGAACAGGACTCCTACTGAAAGATTCAATAACTTTGTTTGAATGATTACCATCTTCATCAGATGCGGATCCGCAATGGAGCCATGAATGCTTTCTTCTCCATATTTGCAGGATATCAATATCCATCAGGATGCCTGGATCAAAGACGAAGCTTAAACATTGAACAATTCAATTTTAAAAGAACTTTGCGTACAAGGTTGGTTTTAATGCGCCTTGACCGGATTTTTATATCTCAGGATTACTGATCTCCAGATATCGTCTCTGGATTGCGTTAGTTTTCGAGTATACTCCTATTCTCGGTTTTTCCGCCGGATTAATAACTGATTTCTTATCTATCATAACACCATATGTCTGCTTCTGTGAAACCCGAAGAGCTCAATCAGTTTGTTTTTGGATCCAATCAAAAAGACCGTTCTTCTCTGCTTGGATTGGAACGGTCTTTCAATTGGGTGATTTAATTCTTAATGTGCAAACAGTTTTGAGATATCATTCCATGTTACAAATAACATGAACCCGATCAGCACAACCCAGCATGCGCCCATCAGAATCAGCTTCACTTTCTGATTGAGCTGTTTATGAGTGATTGCTTCAGCCAGCGTGATCACGACCTGACCGCCATCAAGTACGGGAAGCGGCAGCAGATTGAAGATGCCGACATTGAGTGAAAGCTGTGCAACTAACAGCATGAAGCTTGCAAAGCCGAGTGAAGCATATGTTTCGGTTGCCTGATAGATGCCGACCGGACCCGATACATTGGAGAGTCCCGATCCATGGAACAGGCCTGCGATTGTCGTAAACAGCAGCCTTGCAATGATTCCCATTTCAACCAGGCCGTAATACCAGCAGTTCAGGAAATTGACTTTCTTTACTTCACCTGCCGGGCCGACAATTCCGATCAGATATGCTTCAGCTTCCTCGTCATAGCGCGGCGTAACTCTGATTTCGATTTCTTCACCGTTTCTTTCAACGATGTAGATCTCTTCTTCATTGTAGCCGGCAGAGAACTGCTGCATATCGATATAGGTCTTCGGAGTAACGCTTGATCCGTCAGTCTTGGTGATCTTTTTGATGATATCACCGGGTTCGAATCCGGCTTCTTCTGCCGGTGAGCCTTCGACAACCTGATCAACGATCGCTCTGGCAGGCTCGGCAAATCCGCCCTGGGAGAAAATGACGAGTGAGAAGATACACCAGGCAAGCAGGAAGTTCATTGTGACACCCGCCAGCATGATGATGATCTTCTGCCACCACGGCTTGTTGATCAGCCTTCTTTCATCCGGAACTTCGATATCCGGATACATTTCGTCGCCATCCGATTCGCCAGCCATTGACACATAGCCTCCGATCGGAATGGCACGGATGGAATATTTGGTTTCCTTTCCCTGCTTCTGGAAGATGAGCGGGCCCATGCCGAATGCAAATTCGTAGCAGTAAACGCCGAATTTCTTTGCGGCAGCCAGATGTCCCGCTTCATGAATCACAATGATCAGAGAAAGCAGAATCAGAAAATAGATAATTGTCATTTCTTTATTTCCTCAATCATTTTGTGCGCATACGAATTGCCCCATTCATTGGCTTCGATCAGATCATTCACATCCTTCACCTCTTTGAACGGACACTTGTATACGGAAGTAATCACAATGTCTTCAATGGAGAGGAACGGAATCTCGCCGTTTCGGAAAGCCAGATTGGCAGCTTCGTTTGCAGCATTCATTACAGCCGGCTTGTTGCCGCCTTTTCTGCCTGCTTCATACGCAAGTCCAAGCAGAGGGAATCTTCTGAGATCCGGCTTTTCAAAATGAAGTGTACCGATCTCGGCAAGATCAAGCGGATGATCCTGATGAAGTTCAAATCTGTCGGGAGCACTGAGTGCATACTGAATCGGCAGTCTCATATCAGGTGCTCCAAGCTGTGCAATGACCGAGTGATCACGGTATTCAACCATTGAATGAATCACGGATTCCCTGTGCATCAATACATCGATGTCATCATAATCCACATCAAAGAGCCAGTGTGCTTCCATGACTTCAAATCCCTTGTTCATCATATCCGCACTGTCGATTGTGATTTTGGCACCCATTGACCAGTTGGGATGGGCAAGCGCCTGTTCAACCGTAACATTTTTCAGCTCTTCCCTGCTCTTTGTACGGAAACTTCCGCCGCTGGCAGTGATGATCAGTCTCTTCAGATCGCTTCTGCGGCTGCCCTGAAGACACTGGAAGATTGCTGAATGCTCTGAGTCAATCGGATAGAGCTTTCTGCCGTATTGATGAAGCGCTGCATAGATCAGCTGCCCACCGACAACGAGTGTTTCCTTGTTGGCAAGCGCGACATCATGGTTTGTTCTGATTGCCGCAAGAGTCGGCAGAAAGCCGACAAAACCGACAAGCGCATTAACAAGAACGTCATAGTCATCTCTTGAAGCAAGCTCAGAGAGACCTTCCTCTTTGCATGTAAAGGAAATTTCAGGATAGACTTCCGCAAGGGCAGCCGCGTCATGTTCATCAGAGACACAGACAGCCTTGGGATGAATGTCATTCAGGATTTCCTTCAGTTTTTCAATATTCTTACCGACGCTTAAAGCGACAATCTCAAAGAGATCGGGATGCTGAAGAACAACATCCACGGTCTGTGTGCCGATTGAGCCGCTTGCGCCTAAAAGTACGAGTCTTTTCATGCCAGCCCCCAGAGAATCATCAGTCCGTTGAATACCATCATGCAGAAGATAATCGAATCAACGCGGTCAAGCATGCCGCCGTGTCCCGGAAACAGATTTCCGAGATCCTTGATTCCGAATCTTCTCTTGATGCTTGAAAACGAAAGATCGCCAAGCTGTGCAACCGCCGGAAGAATCAGTGATCCGGCAATTCTCAGGCCCATCGGCAGATGTGCACAGAACAGCATTCCGAACACAAAGGAAAGAACAGCACCGGTCGCATAGCCCCCGATCGCACCTTCCCATGTCTTGTTTGGCGAAACACGGGGAATCATCTTATGCTTTCCGAAGAAAACACCAAAGAAATAAGCACCTGTATCACAGCCGAAACATGCGCATGCGATGTAGATCAGTACATAGAAAGCTGTCTTCGGATCCTGATACAGAACCTGAACGCAACGGATTGCAAGACCTGTGAGAACGGTCATCAGGAACATATAGGCAACCAGATCTGTCGTGATTCTTTCATCAAACAGTTCGATTGCAAACAGAACGACAAGCCATAATGCAATGACAGCTGCCAGATGGCTTGCAGGAACCGTATAAAGACCGATGACTGCCGCAAAGCCCAACAGACCCATCACATATTTGTTGGTATCAAACAAAGCGGCAGATTCATATGCACATGCAAGTCCGATCAAAGCAAGCAGAATCTGGGTCGGAATTCCCCCGATATAGACGCATGGAACAACGACAGCGATCATGCCGAGCGCGACCAGCGTCTTGATCAGCATTTTCTTATTCATTGGTCACGCCTCCGAACCGCCTGTCACGGTGCTGATATTCCTCAAGGCATCTTGCCAGAACTTCCGGTGTGAATTCAGGCCAGCTTTCCGGAACAAATTCAAGCTCCGCATAAGCAATCTGCCATAAGAGATAGTTGGAAATGCGCTGCTCACCGCTTGTGCGGATCAGAAGATCGACATCCGGGAAATCAGCCGTATCAAGTGAAGAAGAAATCAGATCTTCATCGATATCTTCGGGGGAAAGTTTACCCTCTTTCACATCTTGCGCAATCTTTGTCACAGCTCTTCTGATCTCATCTCTTGAACCGTAATTGATCGCAATGATCAGGGAAAGACCGTCGTTGTCCTTTGACTGATCAGCCGCATCCAGAAGCACTTTTCTGGTTGCTTCGGGAAGCGCGGAAAGATCCCCGATGAGGCGGATTCTGAATCCTCTGTCCAGGAATTCCTTCATATACATTTTGAATAAGTAAGCCGGCAGCTTCATCAGATAGCTGACTTCATCCTGCGATCTCTTCCAGTTTTCGGTTGAAAATGCATAGAGAGTCAGATATTTCACGCCGAGCTCATTGGCCGCAATCGCGATTGTACGTACGTTATCGGCACCGACTTTATGACCGGCAGTACGCGGCATTCCCTTGGCTTTTGCCCATCTGCCGTTGCCGTCCATAATAATCGCCAAATGTCTGCATTCTTTCATGAAAACCTCCTCATGAACATGCCTATTATACAACAGGCTAATTTTTTATAAAGAAATACCCTTCTCATCAAATCTCATCACATTCGCATCAAATGCGCAGAGACGGAATCTTGTTCCCTTTGAAAGAGGAACTCTTGAAAGAAGAATCAGATTCTGATCCAGGCAGCGGAACCGGACTTCATAATTGCCGTATCCCGGTTTGATATGAGTCACTTCGGCAATCCCGTTTTCATCTTCTTCAAACATGAAATTTTCCGGGCGGATTGCAATCGTGCGCACTTCATCTTTAAGATGATAGAACTCCTTCAAGCGCGCAAACAGTGCCGTATCATCGTGAATCACATTGACTGCCGGCGAGCCGATGAATTCTGCCGTATCAAGATTTGGCGGGCTCAGATAGAGATCTTCGGGTGCTCCGGAAGCTTTGATTTCCCCGTTTTTCATAAAGATCACCGTATCTGCCATATTCATCGCTTCCTGCTGATCATGGGTGACCGAAATCATCGTCATACCGATTTCTTCCTGAAGCCGCATCATCTCGGCCTGCAGTTCTTCCCTGAGCCTTTCATCCAGCGAGGAAAAAGGTTCATCCAGCAATAACAGCGATGGTTTTCTGACAATTGCACGGGCAATGGAAGCTCTCTGCTTTTCCCCGCCGCTTAACATATTCGGATATCTTTCAAGAAGATGTGAAATATGCAGCAGTTCAGCACTCCTCATCACCATCGTTTCAATCTCCCCCTTTGTATAGCCAAGCTTATAAAGACCGTAGGCAATATTGTCTTTGATCTTTGTATGCGCAAACAAAGCGGCAGACTGAAAGATCATTGCGACTTTTCTTTCGGCAGGTGACTTTGCAGTGACATCTTCATCATCGAAGAAAATCTTTCCGCTTTCGCATGTTTCAAGTCCTGCGATACATCTGAGAAGCGTTGTCTTGCCTGCTCCGGAAGGACCGAGAATCACGGTTTTCCTGCCGCTTTCCATGACGAAAGACACATCATTCAATGCGTGTGTGTCATCATAGCTTTTCGACAGATGTTCAATTCTGATCAGCGGCATTTTCTCTCCTTCAAAAAAGGTGCGATGCGCACCTTCTTATTGTTTCATGACTTCCTTGCTCTTGGCATCGGTGATCTGATCGATCTTCTTTGTATAAGAATCAGTCACCTTCTGGATTTCCTTTTCACAATCCTTCTGGTTGTCTTCATCCAGTGTCTCATCCTTCTTGACAGCTGTGTTTGCGTCACGGCGGATATTTCTGATCTGAACCTTTGCTTCTTCACCGAGCTTGGAAACCTTCTTGGTCATTTCCTTTCTGGTTTCACCGGTTAACTGAGGAACAGTCATACGGATGACAGATCCGTCATTCTGCGGAGCGATACCGAGATCAGCCGCATGGCATGCCTTTTCAATATCCTTGAGTGAGCTCGGATCGTAGGGCTTGATCACAAGTGTACGTCCTTCAACAACCGAGATACCGGCAATCTGATTGAGCGGTGTCGGTGATCCGTAATAGTCAACATTGACCTTGTTGAGCATATTTGCATTGGCCATGCCTGTACGCACGGTGCTGAGTTCGGACTGCAGATGATCAACCACCTTGTCCATTCTTCCCTTGATTGTATCGATAATAGGGTATGCCATACAGTTAATTTTCCTCCTTACTGATGATTGTACCGATTTTTTCACCCTTGCAGGCTCTCACGATATTTCCCTTTTCATTCATATTGAAAACCATGAGTTCCATATTGTTGTCCATGCACATGCTGGTAGCTGTCGAATCCATGACTTCAAGACCTTCATTCAGAAGATCCAGATAGCTCAGATGCTCATAGCGCTTTGCATCGGGATTCTTTCTCGGGTCAGCTGAATAGACGCCGTCAACACCGTTCTTTGCCATGAGAATGACATCTGCCTTGATTTCGCTTGCTCTTAATGCTGCGGTTGTGTCAGTTGAGAAATACGGGCTGCCGGTGCCGCCGCCGAAGATGACGACTCTGCCCTTTTCAAGATGACGGAGCGCTCTTCTCTGAATGAACGGCTCTGCCACTTTCGGCATATCGATGCTTGTCTGCACTCTTGTATCAACACCGATGCTTTCCAGTGAGCTCTGGATTGCAAGTGCGTTGATAATGGTTGCGAGCATTCCCATATAATCGCCCTGGACACGGCCGATGCCGATATCCTCGACCATTTTGCCGCGGATGAAATTTCCGCCGCCGACAACAATTGCGATCTCTGTACCGAGATCTACTGCTTCCTTGATTTCTTCAGCCAGAGAATGCAGCACAACCGGATCGAAATTCTTCTGATCGCCGGACAGTGCTTCTCCGCTTAATTTCAATAATACACGCTTATACATGTTATATCCCTCCGGATTTCACTGCTACCATTATACCAAAGCTCCATTCACTTTACATTATTTTTAGTTTCTCAGTCCTCTGCAGCAAAAGAATCCTGACAAATCTGTTAACATGATATCGGAGGTTTGCCATGAACAGATACGGAATTGCCGATGTCGGCTCAAATACAATTGTACTGATCGTCTATGAAACAGACGGACACTCACTCAGACAATTGAAATACATATCAACACCCGCCCATCTGATTGACGATGTCAGAAACGGCAGAATGAGTGAAGAAGGAATCCTGAAAGCATCTGCCGTACTGAAACAGTATGCAGGGATTCTTGATGAGATGGGAATCACATACCGCTTTGCGGATATCACCGAACCCTGCCGCATTGAAAACAGAGAAGAACTGATTGCCGCTCTTGAAGAAAGCGGATTTGAAATTCATCCTTTAACCGGTGAACAGGAAGCGATCTATGATTTTGAAGGGGCGAAATTTTCATATCCCGATGTGCATGAAGGAATCGCATTTGATGTGGGCGGCGGCAGTACGGAACTGATCTCGTTCAAAGATGACAAAGCCATTGAAGCAATGAGCTTTCATCTTGGCTGCGTAAGACTTTCACACCTGCCTCTTGATACGGATGAATGCAGAAAAGAAATCATGAAAGCCCGCAGTAAATACCCTTCCCTGAATACCGATGCGAAAACGATCATCGGCATCGGCGGCACGGCCAGAGCACTCGGCCTGTTATGCGAAGCAGCCTATGGAAACAGACATCACATCAAAGTGAGCGATCTCAAAGATGCTTTTGAAAAGATCAGAAACAATGATGAAGCATTATGTTCGATCATGCGAAGAACCGTTGAACCGTCAAGAATTCCGGTACTTCTGCCGGGCATGCACATGATTCTTGAAATCTGCGATGTGTTCAATACCGAAGAAATCATGATCTCCGACACAGGCATCCGTGAAGGATTCATGATGGCATGCATCAGAAATCTCTGATCTTTAAGATTTGACCGGCGGTCAAAACAGATATTTACATTCTGAATCCACGTGCTATGATAGTTTCAGAACATCGATTGATGTTCATGGAGGTAAGTAAATGTTTAATCTCTTTAATCTCTTGATCGATCTGTTGATCGGTGCATTTTCCGGCTGGCTGATTACAAGATTAATGAATATGGACAGCTCCAATATGATCTTCAACTGCATGCTCGGCCTTGTCGGCGGAATCGTTGCCGGGTTCCTCGGAGGACTGCTCGGAATCGGCGCCAACGGAATCATCGGTCATATCATCTTCTCGGTATGCGGCGGCTGTCTCTCAGTCTGGGCTTACCGGAAATTCATAGCAAAATAATCTCAACGGAGAAAACATACAAACCTGCCGTTTGCAAAAGAAGACGGCAGGTTTTATGATTC
>JAUNEN010000020.1:0-23401 GCA_030525525.1 Erysipelotrichaceae bacterium | reverse complement strand
TTGATCTGACTGACGGCAATCATACCGAAGCGGATATTCCTTATTTCAGAGACATGTATCTTGATTATGTTGTGGATGATCAAGAGATCAGGATACTTGATGATGACGAACTGAATGAAGCCTTTCAAAAAGGAATCATTACCGATTCAGAATATCAGAAAGCAAAAAAATGCGGTATGATGATTCAGGAGTCTCTTGAAAGCCGCCATCAGGAAATCATCAGCCTGTTCACAACGCTGTATCAAAAGCTGAACACACAGATCACGGAGAAAGAAAATGACTGATTCAAATAAAGAAAAACCCAGGACATGGAAATACTATATCTTATATACACTTGCCATGATGGTGACAACGACCGTGATGTGCCATGTGTTCGCATACCTGCCGACTCTGCTCAACGGCATCCCGTTTGAATATGATGTGAATGGATATCTTTTCCGGCCGATGCTGTTCGGACTGCTGCTCGGAGCTTATTACTTCCACGTTGATGTCAACCGGAACAACTGATCGAAATAACAACTGCATCATCGGCTTATGCCGGTGATTTTTATGTTTCAGAATATCTCTGACAAATGAAAAAAGGCAGAGATTTCAGATCCCCGCCTTTCAGGTAAGTAAGAGACAGATTGTTTCTTATTTCTGAGCCATAGCAGCAACTTCTGCAGCGAAGTCGTCCTGCTTCTTTTCAATGCCTTCACCGACTGTGTACTTGACGAAGCGCAGAACTTCAGCATTGTTGTCCTTCAGATACTGCTTGCACTTGAGGTTTGTATCAAGGAAGAATTCCTGATCAACAAGGCACATATCCTGGAGGGACTTGGAAACACGGCCCTCGATGATACCTGCCTTGACCTTTTCAGGCTTGTTGGCAAGGCTCTCATCATTGGCAACGATGCCTTCCTGGATTTCACGCTCGTGAGCGACGACATCCTGCGGCATGTCATTGCGGCTGACATATGTCGGGTTCATGGAAGCAACCTGCATAGCCATGTTCTTGGCAACCTGAGCATCTCCGCCCTTGACAACTGTAACAGCTGTGATGCGGCCGCCCTGGTGTGTATAGGAACCGAATGTTTCATCATCATTCTTTGTGACGATTTCGAATCTTCTCAGTGTGATCTTTTCACCGATTGTTGCAACAGCATTTGTGAATGCATCAGCCAGTGTACCCTCTTTGCATGTGAGAGCAAGAGCTTCTTCAACAGTCTTCGCATCGCTTGCGATGATTGTTGCGAGTGTCTCATCAAGAAGAGCAAGGAACTGATCGTTCTTTGCAACGAAGTCAGTTTCGGAGTTAACTTCAACAATCGCAGCCTTGTTGCCGTCGATCAGAATTCTGGAAAGACCTTCAGCAGCGATTCTGCCTTCTTTTTTAGCAGCCTTTGCAAGTCCGTTCTGACGGAGCCAGTCAACTGCCTTTTCGATGTCGCCGTCAGTCTCTGTCAGAGCCTTCTTGCAGTCCATCATGCCTGCGCCTGTGAGTTCGCGCAGTTCTTTAACCTGCTTTGCTGTAACAGCCATTATGCCTTTACCTCCTCTGTCTTTGCTTCTGCAGCAGCTTCAGCCTTAGGAGCTTCTTCAGCCTTTGCAGGACGTGCGTTGTTGTTGTCTCTGCGGAAGACACGGCGCTCGCCGTTGTAGCGTCTCTGCTGCATCTGCTGACGGCGCTCTTCATACTTCTGTCTTCTCTTGCGCTCGTATTCAGCAGCCTGCTGTTCAACGTTGATGATGACATCTTCCATTGTGATGTCGCCTTCAGCTTCGTCTTCCTGGTATGCGTTTTCAAGTACACCGCCCTTAGCTTCAACGATTGCATCAGCAATCAGGCTGACCATCAGCTTGACGGAACGGACTGCATCATCGTTGGAAGGAATCGGATAGTCAACAGTTGTCGGATCTGCATTTGTGTCGATCAGAGCGAATACAGGGATGCCGAGCTTCTTTGCTTCAGCAACTGCATTGTGTTCTTCAAGAGGGTCAACAACGAATACAGCGTCAGGGAGCTTCTTCATTTCCTTAATGCCGCCGAGGAAGTTTTCGAGTCTTTCCTTCTCCTTCAGCATGTGAGCCTGTTCCTTCTTTGTGTAAACGTTGATTGTTCCGCTTGTTTCCATCTCTTCGATTTCAAGCAGCTTCTTGATGGACTTCTGGATTGTACGGAAGTTAGTCATTGTACCGCCCAGCCATCTCTGGTTGACATAGAAGCTTCCGGAACGGAGTGCTTCTTCAAGGATTGTAGCCTGAGCCTGCTTCTTTGTTCCAACGAACAGAACCTTTCCGCCGTTTTCTGTAATCTTCTTCAGTTCAGCGTAAGCAGCTTCGAGCTGTTCTCTTGTCTTTTCCAGATTGATGATGTAGACACCGTTTTTAGCAGTGTAGATGTAGGGTCTCATCTGCGGGTTCCACTTTCTTGTCTGGTGACCGAAGTGTACGCCGTTTTCGAGCATTTTTCTCATTGAAACAACAGCCATTTTTAAATTTACCTCTCTTTCCGTTGTTTTCCGCCACAGTTTCGAACATGCCAACACGCGCATCAGTGCATGAAGCACCGATTAGAACCACGTGCACGGGGCAATGAATTCACTGTGTGAGTATTCAGCATCTGCGCACATAAAAAATGCACATAAGTGATGCCGAATGAAATATTAACATAAGCTTCAGTCCTCTACAATCAAAAACTGATGTTTTTCACAACAAAAATGAAACAGCTTTCGCTGTTCCATCTGTCCGGTTTCATTCCGGATCTGTTTCGTTTCCGAGAAGCTTCTGAAGCAGTTCAGACAGTGTCTTCTTTTCCTCTTCATTCAGATTTGCAAAGAATCTGCTGAATGCTTCGGCACGTTCATCCTCAACCTCATAAGCGCGGGCTTTTCCCTTTTCAGTAAGTGTGATCAGGGTCGCTCTGCGGTCGCTCGGATCAACGTTTCTCTCGATGTAGCGGTCTGCTTCAAGCTTGTCGATCGCTTCCGAAATGGAGGACGGGTTGATCATAAGCTTTTCGGCAAGCTCTCTCTGACGGATTCCTTCTTCGCGCTCATTCAGGATCGTCAGAATTCTTTCCCGCGGCAGACGGCGCGGACCGTGATGCGCCTCTGGCATCATACCTTCCGGCGGCATACGGTGCATGTCAGGATGACGGGGACCGTCTTCTTCAGGCCTTTTATGATCATGACGCATCCATCTCATCCTGTGAGCGACTTTTCTGAGTTTTTCAAATAATTCAATATCTGTATTCTTTTCCATTCATGAACCTCCTTTTTTATTTTAGTTTGGTACCGAACATAATATAGTGCGCATTTGAACACAAGTCAATAGTTTCGGTACCGAATTTTATAATTTCAAAAAACTTTTTATGCCGCTCTGTCAGCCTTGTGCCGTATTCATCGGCTCAGTAATTGCTGAAGCAGATCTCTATATTGCTCACCATACAAAAAGAATCCGGAAGCTTTCGACAGCCTCCGGATTTTTTGGTTCTGTTTGAATTATTCAGTTGCGCCGTATTCAGCGTAATATGCATTGATTCTTTCAATCAGCTCATCATCGAGTGCGTTCTTTTCCTTCAGGATTTCAATCACTTCCTTCATTGAAACGATCGCAGCTGTCTTGAAGCCGTAAAGATCAGAAATCTCAGCAAGAGCTGTCTTGTTTCCCTTGCCCTTTTCATTGCGGTTGAGGGAAACGATCAGGCCTTTGATTTCAACATCTGCCTGTGCCTTGACAATCGGAACTGTCTCTTCCATGGATTTGCCGCTGGTGGTGACATCTTCGATCATGATCACTCTGTCGCCGTCCTTCAGCTTTGAGCCGAGCAGGATGCCGGTATCGCCGTGATCCTTGACTTCCTTGCGGTTTGAGCAATAGCGCACTTCCTTGCCATAGAGTTCATGGATTGCCATGGCAGTTGCGACTGCCAGCGGAATTCCCTTGTATGCCGGGCCGAAGAGAACATCGAAATCAAGACCGAAATTGTCGTTGATCGCCTTTGCATAATAGCATGCGATTTCATGGAGCTGACCGCCTTCAACATAAGCACCGGCATTCATGAAGAACGGGCTTCTGCGGCCTGACTTCAGTGTGAAATCACCGAATTTCAGTGCATTGCATGACAGCATGAAATCGGTAAACTGCTTCTTATAATCTTCCATTGGAAATCTCCTTTTCAATCATCCTGTATGTTTCAACAGGATTTTCTGCTTTTGTGATGGAACGGCCGACAACGATCATATCGCAGCCCTGCTCATTGGCAAATTCGGGTGTCGCAACACGCTTCTGATCATCGACACTGTTGCCGGCAAGACGGATGCCCGGCGTGACAGTTAAGAAGTCATCGCCGCATGCTTCGTGGATTGCACGTGCTTCAAGAACGGAACAGACAACGCCATCCAGTCCTGCTTCCTTTGCATTTTTTGCATAGTGGACAACTGTATCAAGGACTTCGCCCTCAATGCCCAGTTCGTTGTTCATGATTTCGCGTGATGTGCTGGTCAGAATGGTGACACCGATCAGTTTGGGAACTTCCTTTCCTTCCGGTGTGCCGGCGATCAGGCCTTCCTTTGCTGCCTTCATCATGGCAATGCCGCCGCCGCAATGGCAGTTGACGATGTCAACACCGAGTGCAGCAAGGTTTTTCATGCCGCCTTTGACGGTGTTGGGGATGTCATGAAGCTTGAGATCAAGGAAGATCTTGTGTCCCATTTCCTTGACTTCCTTCACGATGTCAAGTCCGCAGGCATATGTCAGTTCCATTCCGATTTTGACATAGACCGGCTCATCAAACTGCTTCAGAAATGAAATGACCTCTTCTCTGGATGAAAAATCGAGTGCGATGATTGTTCTGCTCATTTGAAACTCCTTCCTGTTGCCTCCTTCACTGAGGCATTTCCATATTTTTCAAGTACACTGCCGAGATTGTCAATGATCTTCGGACAGATATACGGATCGACAAAGTTTGCGGCACCGACTTCGACGGCACTTGCACCGGCATACAGGAATTCAAGGACATCTTCAGCGCTTGAGATTCCGCCGACACCGATGATCGGGATATCGACTGCCTGTGCGCACTGATAAACCATGCGGACAGCGACCGGCTTGATGGCCGGACCGGAAAGACCTCCGGTGGTATTGGCAAGCAGCGGCTTTCCTGATTTCAGATCAATCCGCATACCGAGAAGCGTATTGATCAGTACCAGACCGTCCGCTCCTGCCTTTTCGACTGCTTTAGCAATTTCGACAATGTTTGTGACATTGGGTGTCAGCTTGACATAGACCGGCTTTTCGGAAACTTCCTTGGCAAGTCTTGTGATATTGGCTGCCAGTTCAGCACTGGTGCCAAGCCCGATTCCGCCATGCTTGACATTGGGGCAGGAAATGTTGAGCTCATATGCCTTGACAACATCGCTGCTGTTCATTTTGCGGATCACTTCCAGATAATCTTCTTCGGCTGCGCCGGCCACATTGGCAATGACTTCGGTATCGAATTTCTTCAGAAACGGAAGTTCATTTTCAATGATATAGTCGACACCGTGATTCTGTAAGCCGATTGCATTGAGCATGCCGGCCGGTGTTTCCGCAATGCGCGGTGTCGGATTGCCGAAGCGCTCTTTCGGGGTTGCGCTCTTGATGGCAATGCCGCCGAGGATCGAAAGATCATATAATTCACTGAGTTCTCTGCCATAACCGGCACAGCCTGATGCCGGGATCACCGGATTTTTAAGATTGAGTCCGGGCAGTTTGACTGAAAGATCCATCAGATCACCACCTTTCCGATTCTGAAGACAGGCCCGTCCTTGCACACCCTCATGGACTCGCCCTCATTGTCCCTGACGACACATCCCATGCAGGCTCCCATGCCGCATGCCATTCTGCTTTCAAGGGAAATATATCCGTCCGTATAGCTTTCCGTGACCGCCCTCAGCATCGGCAGCGGACCACATGCAAGGACGAATGAATCAGTTACTGCATGTTCTCTGATCGCATCCATAACGGTGCCTTTGGTGCCGTATGAGCCATCCATTGTCGCTACATAGACATTTGCCCCGGCTGCGGCAAATTCCTTTTCCAGCATGACGCCTGCGGCATCATTGTATCCAAGTACCGCTGTGACGTTCATTCCCTCCGCAATATATTTCTTTGCGGTTAACAGCAGCGGAGGCGTTCCGACACCGCCGCCGATCAACAGCACATTGCGCTTTTCCATCGGGAATCCGGTACCGAGCGGGCCGAACAGATTCACTGTTTCATCTGCTTTCATACGGCTCATTGCCTTTGTGCCGTCCCCGACGATTTTATAGACAAGCACAATCGTATCGTCATATGCATCGCATACGGAAATCGGTCTGCGCAGATAATATCCGGGTACCTGAACCTGAACAAACTGGCCGCATTCAACTTCATGAGCGATCTCAGTTTTCAGCTTCATGCGGAATGTCTCTGAGGCAATTTCGCAGTTTTCAAGAATCAAAGCTTCATCAACTCTCATTTACTGTTCCTTTCTGTATACTGTCCTGCCGGAAACAATTGTTTCCAGGATTTCACAATTCACGGTATATCCGTCAAACGGTGTATTTCTGCCTTTTGAGAAGAATTCATCGGCGTGGATCACTTTTTCGGTATCAGGATCAATGATGATGAGATCACTGTCATAACCTTCTTCAATGCATCCTTTTCTGTCAAGACCGAAGCGCTTTGCCGGCTTTTCACTCATCCATGCACTCAGCTGCTCAAGACTCCATCTCTTCTGTCTTCTGACAAATTCCGTATAGAGAAGCGGGAAGCTGGTTTCCAGTGAAATGATTCCGAATGCGGCAGTCGCCATCGGCTGATCCTTGTTTTTTCGTGTATGCGGTGCGTGATCGCTTGCGATAAAGTCGAGGGTTCCTTCTTCGAGAGCTTCAATCAGCGACATTCTGTCTTCATGACTTCTTAACGGCGGATTCATTTTCCAGTTCGGTCCTTTGACATCGGCTTCTTCAAGCAGAAGATGATGTGCTGTCACTTCCCCGCTGACATCCAGTCCTTTTTCCTTGGCAGCCTTTAATGCATCAACGCTCTGTCTGGCAGAGATGTGGCATGCATGATAGCGCAGATGCGTTTCTTCAGCCAGCTTCAGATCGCGCTTGAGCTGTTCGCTTTCGCATTCAGAAGGAATTCCGATCCATCCTCTGATATGTGCATATTCAGATTCATGAACACTCGCGCCTTTTGCGCGGTAGTTCATATCTTCCGTATGGCATGCCATCAGACACTCAAGACGTTTCACTTCTTCCTGTGCCCTGCGCATGACTTCATCATCCGCCACGCCGACGCCGTCATCCGAGAACCAGCGGATGCCGAGTTTCCTGAGATCTTCCATATCGGAAAGCTGCTGTCCCTTTTCACCTTTTGTGATTGTGCCGTAAGGATATACATGAACGCATGCATCCTTCTCAATGCGCTCAAGATAGGATTTCATGGTTTCACTGCAGTCAGGATAAGGATTGAGGTTGGGCATGGCGAATATGCTTGTAAAGCCGCCGTGCGCTGCTGCCTTTGAACCGGTTGCGATTGTTTCCTTTGCCTCAAATCCCGGTTCTCTTAAATGAACATGAACATCAATCAGACCCGGCAGTACGGTTTTCCCGCACGCATCGATCACTTCTGCTTCGTCATCTTCAATCTTTTCAGCGATCTTCAGAATCTGATTTTCATCAAAAAGAATATCCAGTTTTTCAAATTTTCCGTGATACAGAACGCTGCCGTTTTTGATGATCCGCTTCATAGGTATCTCCCTTCATTCTGTAAAAAAGACAGCTTTCCCCCGAAAGCTGTCAGTCAATTGAATCATAGATAAAAACAGTCTGTACGGCTGATAAGCAGCCCGCACAATGTAACGGATTCGGGTAAAATAATGTGCTGTTTGCGATCATTCTGCCTTCCTCTTTCCAAAAAAAGGACATTTGCTTCATTCAGCAGAAATCCTTTTTATTTCGTGTGTATTCTAGCATATGAGATGATGTTTGCAAATGACTTTTCACTGCCCGTTTTCTTTGGGATGACCGTGGGGATGGGCAGAAGCGACAACCTTCTGCAGTCTGTCCTGCGTGACGTGCGTGTAAATCTGGGTTGTCGAAAGATTCTCATGGCCGAGCAGTTCCTGCACAATTCTGAGATCTGCTCCGTTATCAAGCAGATGTGTCGCAAAGGAATGGCGGATCATATGCGGATGCACATGAACGGCAAGGCCTGCATTGACACCGGCCTTTTCAGCAATCAGCTGAATCGATCTCGGCGTGATCGGCTTACCTTTCTGATTCACAAAGAGAATACCGTGATCCTCTTCACATTTTGCCATAAACAATGGTCTGGCTTTGTTCAGATACAGTTCAATCAGCTGTGCACAGCGATGATAGAACGGAACGAGCCTTTCCTTGCTTTCCTTACCCATGACGCTGAGATATTCTTCTTTCAGCCTGACATCCGCTTTGCGGATTCCTGCGCATTCTGAAACACGCAGCCCGCAGGCATACATCGTTTCAAGAATGCAGCGGTCTCTGATATCGGCAGGCTTGGATAAATCAAATGTATGCAGCATCGATTCCATCTGCTCGAATGTCAGATAGTCAGGCAGATGCCGTTTGACTTTGGCACCTTTGAAAATCTGCACCGGGTTGTTCTCAACGCCTTCATGAAGATTCAGATAGCGCCAGAAGGATTTGATTGCCGAAAGCGCCCGGCTGAAACTGGCGTTGCTGAGCTCGCTTCCGGAAATATTCCCGCTGCGTAAATCAGTGATATATTCGCTGATCGTATCCCTTCCGACATCTTCAAAGGAGCGGATTTTTTCTTCTTTGAGATAATCGAGAAAGCGGCTGATATCGCGTCTGTAGGCGTCTTCGGTATCTCTCGAACCTGTTTTTTCAAGTGAGAGGACTTCAAGAAAGCGGTCCAGAGAATATTCAAAGTCTTCCATCCGCTTTCATCTCCCTGATCAGATTCAGCGATTGCGGCGCATAGGCTGCCTTGCGGTCTTTCTTTTTGTGTTTGCCTTCCAGATACATGATGCCGAAATTTGCATTCATCGGCTGGAAATGAGCCGGATCGGCATGAGAGATGTAATGACTCATGGCGCCGATCATCGTTTTGGCCCCGGGCATGACAGGCGCTTCCCCGTTCAGGACATGGGCAAGATTGATTCCCGCCAGCATGCCGGAAGCACTTGATTCAATATATCCTTCCACGCCGCTCATCTGACCGGCAAAGAAGAGATCATCCCTGTCTTTGAACTGATAGGTTTCACGAAGCCAGCGTGGGGAATTGATATAGGTATTTCTGTGCATGACGCCATAGCGCACGATTTCACAGTTTTCAAGACCCGGAATCATCTGCAGGATGCGTTTCTGCTCACCCCATTTCAGATGGGTCTGGAAACCGACGATGTTGTATAAGGTTGCTTCAGCATTGTCCTGTCTTAACTGCACTACCGCATATGGACGCTTTCCTTCCTGTTCCAGTCCGACCGGTTTCATCGGGCCGAACAGAAGTGTATCCCTTCCCCGCTTTGCCATGACTTCAAAAGGCATGCAGCCTTCAAAGTAGACTTCCTTTTCAAAGTCATGCAGTTCGGCGGTTTCGGCAGTGATCAGAGCCTGATAGAAAGCTTCGAATTCTTCAAAGCTCATCGGGCAGTTAATATAATCGGCACTTCCCTTGTCATAGCGTGATTTGCGGTATGCCTTGCTCATATCGATCGACTCATAGGTTACAATCGGCGCAGCTGCATCATAGAAGTAACAGGAGTCCTGATCCATGAGCTTCATCATCGCTTCGGCAAGCGGAGCTGAAGTCAGGGGACCGCTTGCGATGATACAGGGAACATCGGGAATTTCATCATATTCTTTTTCAACCACCGTAATCAGAGGATGATTGCGGATGCAGGAAGTGACTGCTTCCGAGAATTTTTCACGGTCAACCGCAAGTGCACTGCCGGCCGGTACTTTGTTTTCATCAGCACACTTCATAATGAGTGAACCGATGACTCTCATTTCCTCTTTGAGTAATCCCACCGCATTGGTGAGTGCATCCGAGCGCAGCGAATTGGAACATACCAGTTCGGCGAAATTGTCGCTGTGATGCGCCGGTGATTTTTTCAGAGGCTTCATTTCGGCAAGCGTGACATGAATACCGCGTTCAGCCAGCTGCCAGGCAGCTTCACATCCGGCCAGCCCCGCCCCGATTACCAGAGCCTGCTTCATGATTCCTTCTCAGCCGTCTTCTTTTTAGCGGCTGTCTTCTTCGCGGTTTTCTTTGCCGTCGTCTTTTTTGCTGTCTTTTTAGCGGCAGTCTTTTTCTCTTCCGTCTTTTCGGAAGCCTTACGGTCTTTCTTCGAAACAATTCTCTCACCGTTCAGGTTTTCCATATAACGGCATGAGGGGAAGTTCGAACAGCCAAGGAAATACGTGCCGAAGCGTGACTTTCTCTTCAAAAGCTCATGACCGCATTCCGGACACATTTTTCCGGTCGGCTCGGGCTTTTCTTTTTCAGCAACTTCGATCTTTCTTGTATAGCGGCATGACGGGAATGTCGAGCATGAGATGAAACGGCCGAATCTGCCGTTGCGATAAACCAGATCATTTCCGCATTCGGGACATTTTTCACCCACCTTTTCAGGTGCGATCTTTTCCATATCCGCATAAGCTTTGTCGACAAGCGGTGTGAAGCGATCCCAGAAGTTGCGCAGGATCTCAACTTCATCCGCATCTCCTTCGGCAATTGCATCAAGCTTGTTTTCCATCTCGGCAGTATATCTGACATTGATGATGGAGGAGAAGAACTGATCCAGTTTTTCAACGGTCAGCTCACCCTGGGCACTCGGCACAAAGACTCTTGTGCGGCTCTTCTCACTTGTCTTTTCAAGTGATACATAGCCTCTTGCCTGGATTGTGTCGATGATCATCGCATAGGTACTCGGTCTGCCGATGCCGTCTTCTTCAAGAGCTTTGATGAGTCTTGCTTCGGTATATCTTGCCGGCGGTTCGGTGAAGTGCTGGGTGCTCTTCACTTCATTTGCATTCAGCTGTTCTTTCTCTTCAAGAGAAGGCAGAATGACATCCTTTCCGCTTTCATATTCGCCGTAAACCTTCAGATAACCGTCAAAGGAAAGCGTGCTTCCCTGGGCACTGAAGTCGTATCCGTTCTGGGAAAGTGTCACAGATACGGAATCATATTTCGCAGCTGCCATCAGCGAAGACAGCGCTCTTGCATAGATCATTTTATAAAGGCGGTACTGCTCGCTGGTCAGATACGGCTTGATCTTTTCAGGTGTGTTGGCAAGACTTGTCGGTCTGATTGCTTCATGGGCATCCTGGGAGCTTGCATCATTTCTGACCGTATATCTGCCAAGATACTGCTTACCGTATTCACCTGTAATCAGATCACGTGCTTCTCTGACAAAGACGTCGGAAAGTCTGGTTGAGTCGGTACGCATATAAGTGATGAGACCTTCCTGGCCGCTGCCGATATCAATACCTTCATAAAGACGCTGGGCAATTGACATCGTGCGCTTGGCCGCAAAGGAAAGCTTTGTGGAAGCTTCCTGCTGCAGCGTACTTGTGATAAACGGCGGCTTGGCTTCACGCTTGCGCTGGCTTGATTTGATTTCGGAAACGGTGAACGGTCCCTTTGTCTCATCAAGCACCTTCTGTGCTTCTTCACCATTATGCAGCTCTGCTTTTTCGCCGTTGATCTTTGACAGAGAAGCCGTGAACTTCTTTCTGTCCTTGGTGAATTCAGCTTCGACTGTCCAGTATTCTTCAGGCACAAAGGCTCTGATTTCCTTTTCCCTTTCAACGATCAGCTTCAGGGCAACCGACTGAACGCGGCCGGCTGACTTGGATCTGATTTTTGAATTGAGCAGCTTGGAAAGCTTGAAACCGATCATTCGGTCAAGAATGCGTCTTGTTTCCTGGGAATGGACGAGATCCATATCGATTGCGCGCGGATTTGCGAAAGCCTCCTGAACGGCATTCTTTGTGATTTCATGGAATGTCACACGGTCGCTTGCGCTTTCATCAAGACCGAGCTCCTGGGCCAGATGCCAGCTGATCGCTTCTCCTTCACGGTCAGGGTCGGTTGCCAGAAAAACCTGTTTTGCTTTGGAAGCTTCCGCACGCAGTTCTTTCACTGTATCGGTTTTGTCTTTGGAAACGACATATGTCGGTTCGAAATCATTTTCAATATCAACTCCGAGTCCATCCTTGCCCTTGATTGCAAGATCGCGTATATGCCCCTTGCTTGAGACAACGGTATATCCCTCACCGAGATATTTCGCAATTGTCTTTGATTTGGACGGTGACTCGACAATGACAAGATTCTTCATAGATTCTTTCTCCATAAGATAGATAATCGACAAAAGGATACATTAAAAAAAACAAAGTTTCAACCGATATGGAGTTTCGGCCTGATTTCCTTCAGCTGTGCACCTGTGTAGATAATATTTGCTCCATCCGCAATCAGACGGTTGCAGCCGGAGCCGTATTCGCTTTCAAACGGGTGCGGGAAGGTATAGATTTCCTTCGAAAGCGCAAGTGCTTCATTCACCGTCAGCATCGTTCCTGAGCGGTATTTCGCCTCAGTCACGATCAGTGCTTCACCAAGTGCTGCCAGAATGCGGTTGCGCCAGGGAAAGTGTTCTTTCTTCACGCCGGTATGGTACGGATACTCCGTGATGATCAGATCCCTTCTCATCATAACGCCGTATAAAGCGCTGTTTTCATACGGATACCTTGTTCCGAGGCCGCTGCCGATCACGCCGATCGAATTGCCGTTTTCAAGGGCTGTTTTGTGTACAAAGGAGTCCGCCCCTCTGGCAAGACCCGAGACAAGCACAAATCTTTTTTTGAGCTCTTCACAGGTTTTCACGGTGAGCTCTGCCCCATAGTCCGAAAGTTCTCTTGAGCCGACAATTGTGATCATCGGTTCATTCAGAAGATGAATGTTTCCCCGATAAAAAAGGACCCATGGCGGAAAACGAAGCTGTCTCAGCTGCTCGGGATACTGATCATCGAGAATGGTGATATACCTCTCTCTGATGTCGTAACTGCCCGCTTCTTCGTGAGTTGCCACAGCTTCTGCAATCCGGCTCCATGAGCCTTCATATCTGTAAGCGTATGATGCAAGAATTTCCTGTTCTGTCATAACATTGCCTCCTGCCTCATATATTCAATATCAACCGATACTTTCCTTTAAAAAAGATCAAGTTTTGTCTGAACTGCCCGTACCGGACCGAACGAACGTCTGTGAATCGGTGTGATTCCGTACTTTTCGATTGCTTCAAGATGGGCTTTTGTCGGATAGCCTTTGTTGGAAGCAAATCCATATTCCGGATACATCTCATCATACATGTACATGGTGCGATCACGCGTTACTTTGGCAAGAATGGAAGCCGCCGCAACAGAAACTGATTTCTGATCTCCCTTGACCGGATGAAAGACAGTTCTTTCCTTTAAGTCCAGCGGCATCGCATCGGTCACAACAACTGCATCCGGCGCTTCAAGGGCCAGTGCAGCCATTGCCATCTGATCGGCATGATAGATATCATAGCGGTCAATATCCGCTTCAGAAACCTGAACAATCTGAAACCAGAGCGCATCCTCCATGATCGTTTCATAGAGCTTCTCCCGCTTCTTTTCGGAAAGGCCTTTGGAATCATAGATTTCCGGATTTTCATATCCCGGCTCAAAGATCACTCCGGCAACTGTTAAAGGACCGGCAAGCGGTCCTCTTCCGGCTTCATCAATCCCCAGCAGAAGTTTCCCTTCCTTCCAGGCATCATGTTCAAAATCATTCGGTGTGATCTTCACTGTTTTCTTCATTGACATGCTCAAGACTCAGTCTGCCGAGTCTTCCTTTTCTTAATTCATTGAGAAACATTTCAGCTGCCCTTTTCGTATCGGGCTCGCTGTTTTCTCTCAGCAGATTCCGTTTTTTCGCAATCGCTTTGAGCATTCCGTTGGGATTGACTTCGTCGGATTCATAGATCTCTTCCAGAATGCCGGGATAAAGATCCTGAATCATATGAATCGCATCCATCGCGATCATTTTACGGTCAAGAATATCATCATTGATTGAACCGAGTGCCGCTAAAAGCGATCCGGTCTTTTCATCATCAAACTTCGGCCAGAGAACACCCGGCGTATCCAGCAGATCGAGCTGGGGATCGGCATGAATCCATGTCAGACTTCTTGTCACACCAGGCTTGTCGGCTGCCTTGACGGTATTCTTGCCGGCAATGCGGTTGATCATCGTGCTCTTGCCGACATTCGGAATGCCGCAGGCCATCGCCCTGATTGCCCGGGGATTGATACCGCGGGCTTTCTGTTTGTCGCGCTTTGGCTTCATCAATAAAAGCGCCTCGCGAATAATTTTCTTGCCGGCGCCGTTATCTCTCATCAGATCCACTGCGATGCAGGCCTGATTCTCCTTTTTGAGAGATCTGACCCACTTTTCACTTTCGGCAGGATCTGCCATATCCGTTTTTGCAAGAACAATCAGCCGCGGTTTGTTTCCGGCCATCATATTCAGCAGAGGATTTGTTGAGGCTTCCGGGATTCTTGCGTCTCTGAGCTCAATGATCATATCGACTGCCTTAAGGCGCTCCGTCATTTCACGGCGCGCTTTTTCCATATGGCCGGGATACCACTGCACCTTTACCATGTCACTCCTCCGAATGAAGAGAACGGGAAGAAGATAAATGCTCCCTTGGAAACAATCTGATCGCGTCTGAACGGTCCGTAGAATCTCGAATCGGTTGAACGGGGACGGTTGTCGCCAAGACAGAAATATTCATTCTCTCCGAGCTTTACTTCCTCCATATCTGCCGTAAAGATATTGAATCCTGAACTGTATTCCTCATCAAGGAAGTCTTCTTCCATCGGTTCACCGTTGATATAGAGTACATCGTTGCTGTAGGAGATGGTTTCATTCGGCATGCCGATGCATCTTTTGACAAGATATTCATTCTTCTCTTCCAGATAGATGATGACGATATCAAACCGCTTGATCCCATCCATGTTATAGCCGAGAAGATTTGAAACACCGAGTGAGCCGCTCGTCAGAGTCGGATACATTGAGCTGCCCTTGACCTGAATCGGTCTCAGGATGAAATTGACTACCACAAGTACAATTGCAAGACAGACTGCCAGATCGCGGAAGAAAAGCAATACTTCCTTCAGTGCCGAAGAACGGAAGCCTGATTTCTTTTCGTCATTTCCGCTTTCTCCGTCCGTGATCTTTTCAAGTGTTCCTGTATCTGACATTGCATCATCATTCTGATCCTCTGTCAGTTTTTCAAATACACGTGTTTCGGTCAGATCCTGAACAGGCTCGCTTTTTTCACCTTCCGCAAGCTTTTCAAGCACGGCGGTTTCGGCAAGAAAGCTCAGATCGTCTGTATTCTCATTGGCATTGACGCCAAAAATGTCACTGTTATTTTCTTTTTCCATATGTGATTTATTATATCACCCGTTACGCAAAAATATCGTCTGTTTCCGATACTTTCGGGAAAATTAAAGGATACCGGCATTCCGGTATCCTGAATCTTATTTGCCGCTGATCGCAATCTTTGCGAAACGGATGCTGGGAGTCACAATTCTGTGGATTCCCCATTTCAAGTCGCTGCCGACTTCGATCACATTGCTCAGCAGATCAAAGATATTGCCGGCAGCTGTCATCAGAGTCAGACCGCCTGCTTTCTTACCGTCTTTGACTGCATATCCTGCACACTGCAGTGAGAAGTCGCCGTTCACATGATTGAGACCTGCATGAAGACCGGCAAAATCTGTGATGAGGATGCCTTCTTTCATATCCTGCATCATCTCATCAAGACTCTTTTCGCCCGGTACAATATACAGATTGTGAGGAGCCGCATTGACAATGCCGCTGTAGCCGGAGCGGAAGCCGTTGCCGGTGCTTTCGGTATTCATCGCAAGAGCACTTCTGGTTGAATGAAGAGCTGTTTTGAAAATGCCGTTCTCGACAACCTTCTTGCATCTGACCGGACAGCCTTCATCATCAAACGCTGCCGCAAATGCCGCATCTTCATTTGCCGGATCATCAATCACGGTGATCAGCTCCGAGAAGATCTTTGTATCTGCTTTATTGCTTAAAGGTGAAATGCCTTTATAGATCTGCTCGCCGGAGAACATAGATGAGAATGCCGCAAACAGCTGTGTGAAGGCACCCTTTTCAATAATGACCGGATAATCGGATGAAGACGGAATCTCAGCATTCAGCTTGCCGAGCGCATCTTCACATAAGCGCTTCACGAAATCATCCATATCAAAGTCTTCGATTCTGTCAATCTTTTCGATTTCAAAGTTTGTGCGGGTTTCGCCGTTTTCTCTGACGGTTACACCGGCCACAATCACATGAACAGAAGTCGAGTCGCATAAATCCATTCCGTAAGAATTGGCAATTGTGCGCTTTTCAATTCCTTCTTCATATTCAAGATGGCTGATTGCCGCAACTCTTTCATCAAAGTCACGGATCTTCTTTTCACATTCAGCCAGCAGCTTTTTGATGGTATCTGCATCTTCGCTTTCCGGTTTCTTTTCAGCTCTTAGACTGACTTCTTCAGGCCTGCGGATCATGTCCTTTTCGGTGGATGTGATCATTTCTGCCTGACTCTTCAATGAATCAAGAATATCATCCATCTGATCGTCGGATGTATCTTCGCTCGATGCGTTGACCATCTTTCCGTCATAGATTCCGCGGAAGGCAGTTCCGAGAACATGCGATGTCACATAGGTATCAAGTGTTCCTTCAAACCATGTGAACTTTCTTTCTTCGGAAAGCTGCTGATAGATTTCGAAGCTTTCAAAGCCGGCATTCTTTGCGGCTGCGAACCACTTTTCATTATTCATTGGATGTACCTCCCACTGTGATGGAGCTGATCAGGATTGCCGGCTGACCGACATCGGTCGGAATCGAACCGCTGGCTGATCCGCACATACCCTGCGCTCTCTTCAGATTGGAACAGACCTTTTCAATATTCATCAATACTTCCGAACCGCTGCCGATCAGAGCTGCCCCTTTGACAGGAACGGTGATCTTTCCGTTTTCAATCAGATAGCCTTCCTGAACAGAGAAGTTGAACTCACCGGTTGCCGGATTCACACTGCCGCCGCCCATTTTCTTTGCATAAAGGCCTTTTTCAATTCCTTCGAACAGTTCTTCGAATGTGGAGTTTCCTTCCGTAATGAAGGTATTTGACATGCGGGAAGTCGGTTCAAACTGATAGGACTCTCTTCTTGCACTTGCAGTCGGTTCCATATGCATTCTTCTGGAGTTGAGCGTATCGATCATATAGGAAGTCAGGATGCCGTTTTTGATCAGCTGTCTTCTCTGCTGGAAGTTGCCTTCATCATCGATATTCTGTGAGCCCCAGGCATTGGGAATTGTTCCGTCATCCACTGCGCTGACGCATTCATTTGCAATCTTCTGGCCGAACTTTCCGGCAAAGACAGACTGGTTCTTTGCGACGGAAGTTGCTTCAAGAGAATGGCCGCACGCTTCATGGAAGATGACACCGCCGAAACCGTTGTCAATGACCACGGGCATCTTTCCGCCCGGGCAGTCTTCTGCTTTCAGCAGTACAAGCGCAATTCTTGCGGCTTCCTTACCGATGTCTTCAGGGATTTCGGTTTCATAGAATTCAAGACCCATTCCGGCACCGGGACCGTAGAATCCGCTCTGCATCGCACCGTTTTCACTGGCGTAGGCATTCGCTCTGATTCTTGTTCTGACACGGGTATCGCCGATCAGCTTTCCGTCGCTGTTGGAAATCTGAACGTTCTGACGCACATTGAGCATTAAACTCTGAACCTTGACGATTCTTTCATCAGCGCTCTTTGCACCGTTATAGACACGCTTGAGAAGCTCCTGCTTGTCTTCTCTTGAAACTTCATCAAATGCAATCTTCACCGGATGCCTGTTTTCATAGGTCACCCGCTTGAGACTGACTGTCTTTCCTTCATCTTTGATACCGATTGCATTTCTGAGATCATTGATCAGTTTTGTCAGTGATTCTTCATCGGTTTCATTGGAGTATGCATAAACGGACGAAACACCTTTGTAAAGGCGGATCCCTGCTCCCTTGGTTGTGATACGACTGACTTTTTCGACCCTGTCATTGAGCATTGCGATATCTTCGGAAATCTTTTCTTCTTCAAAGATTTCAGCAAAGTCCGCTTCGCTCTTCATGCACAGAGTCAGATACTTTTCCAGTTCTTCCTGTCTCAGCATTTTTTCTGTCCTTTCTTTTCAATCGAAAAAGAAGGTACAGACAGTACCTTCTCTTCTGGCTTCTCTTATCGACGGTCTTCCTTGATACGAGCGTTCTTAGCAGACAGACCCTTGAGGTAGCCGAGCTTAGCTCTTCTGACTCTGCCTCGTCTGACAACTTCGATCTTTTCGATGATCGGGCTGTGAACAGGGAATGTTCTCTGTACGCCGACGCCGCCGGAAATCTTACGTACTGTGAAGCTTGCACCGATGCCGCCGTTGGAACGGTCGACACAGACACCTTCGTAAACCTGAATACGTGACTTTTCACCTTCTCTGATTCTTACATAAACCTTCAGTGTGTCACCTGATTTGAACTCGGGGATATCGTCCCTCATCTGTTCTTTTGTAATTCTGTTTACTAATCCTAAATCCATCTTCTTTTCTCCTTATTACGATTGATCTACTGCTCTTAGTCTCATAAACCGGCCAGCGGAACAGCGATGCGCACATGCGCTTGAAAATAATAACATGAGAAAAGACTGATAATCAACAGAAAAATACTATATTGTTTCAATCCATTCAGTTTCCGGATATTCACCGTTATATTGCACACGGATAACCCCGTCAAAGCGGTCAACCTGCGTGCATAAATCAAAGTCGCGTCTTGGGAAAATGTGATTCTGGGCAGGATCGAAGAATTTCTTTCCTTCCGTATAGCGTAAATCATCTGCCAGCTGCGTGATATTCTCCAAAGGCTCATTGATCAGAAGCGAGCGGATATATTCAGCACATAATACATCTTCTTCCGTATCGCGCACCGCATTCCATCCCATGGCAATCAATGAAACATGATCAGGATTTTTCTGAGTGATATAGCGGGCAATCGCCTTTGCATTGTTAAGTGAACCGGTCAGGATTTCATCTGCCTTCCTGACGGCATTAAGCCCCTGCACGCCGGCACTGGTCGTATGGATCAGAGTTTTGCCGTCAAGACGGATATTCTCAAATTCACTCGGCGCATTTCCGAAATCAAATCCTTCGATTTTAATGCCGTTTCTTTCACCGGCAATCAGCCAGTCAGGATGAAGTTCTCTCAGGCGGAAAGCATCTTCCACTTCCTTTACGGGAATGATCTTCTTCACGCCTGCCGCATATGCCCAGCACTCCAGGCTGAAGGCACGGAACACATCGATGACAACACAGAGTCCGTATGCATTTTCAGCACCTTTAAGAAGATGGCAGATTTCGATCTGTTCACTTCTCATAAGATATCCTTTTCGGTAATGATTCCGTAGATCATCGGATTGACTTCACCCGGTTCTTCGGTAATATGAACAGCCTTTCTGATCAATGCAACAGCCTCATCAAGCCTTGATTCATCATTGACATACAGCTTGCAGATCGGCTCATCCAGATTGATATGATCCCCGCATCTGACCTTCATGACAAGACCGACCGAAGGATCGATGACATCTGCCTTTGTCGCTCTGCCGGCGCCGAGCATCTGAGCAGCTGTTCCGATTTTCTCAGCTTCGATTTTTGAAATATAGCCGGCCTTTCTGCTGGTGACATCCATGTGCTTGCTGACATTGATTAATTTGTGGATGTTCTGCATTGTCAGATAGGAAGGATCGCCTCCCTGCAGCTCAACCATTTTCTGAAGTCTTCTCAGACCTTCACCTGAATCGATCGCTGCTTTCAGGGAGCTTCTTGCGTCAGTTTCATTTTCAGCCAAACCTGCCATGATCAGCATCTGCACACCCAGCAGCATGACAACTTCATACAGCGGATCGGTCGAAGGAATCTTTCCGCTGAGCAGTTCAACAGCTTCCCTGACTTCAAGCGCATTGCCTACAGCCATGCCAAGCGGCTGATTCATATCGGTAATGAGTGCTCTTACCTTTCTGCCCATCAGGGTTCCGATTCTGACCATTGCTTTTGCAAGCTCGACAGCGTCTTCCTTTTTACTCATGAATGCACCGCTGCCTGTTTTGACATCAAGTACAATCGCATCTGCGCCGCTGGCAAGCTTCTTGGACATGATGGAGCTTGCAATTAAAGGAATCGAGCGTACAGTTGCCGTCACATCGCGCAGAGCGTACATTTTCTTATCTGCCGGTACAAGATTCTGCGACTGTCCGATCACGGCAACGCCGTTTTCCTTCACAATTTCGATAAAACGGTCCTCATCGATTTCAACCTTTGTTCCGGGAATCGATTCAAGCTTATCGAGTGTGCCGCCCGTATGGCCGAGTCCCCTTCCGCTCATCTTTGCAACCGTACCGCCGCAGGCTGCCACAAGCGGAGCAACCGCAAGTGTTGTCGTATCGCCGACCCCGCCCGTGCTGTGCTTGTCAAGCTTGACTCCCGGCAGCATTGAAAGATCGACAGTATCGCCGCTGTACATCATTGCCAATGTCAGAGCTGCGGTTTCTTTTGCACTCATGGAGTGCCATCTGACTGCCATCATAAAGGCACTCATCTGATAATCGGGAATATCCCCTTTTACATATCCGTTGACAATGAAACGGATTTCATCTTCACTCAGCTCAAGTCCCTGAGCCTTCTTTTCAATCAGGTCAACTGTTCTCATAATGATCCTCTTTAAATAATAGATGTCAAAAAAATTATGACACTTTAGAAGTTTTTATCAAGAACAAATCCGACCTGATTCACATACCGGAAAGAAGAGTTTGATTCATGATGTCCGGGTACTGTGAAATGATTTCAGAGCCTCTTCACTCAATACGATGGAAAAGCGGCAGTAAAGCAGCGATGCCTCAAGCGGGCTGATCTCTGCACGCTCTGCACACACTGCCGGATCAAGATGATGGACATACCCGTTCATGACATTGATCCACTGCTCGGCAGTATATCTGTTGTCTTCCCTTCTGTAGCTGTTTCTTGCATAGTCGATCATTGCCCGCCTCATGATGTTTTTATTCATACTGATCACCTCCGCATTTATGATAGTGCAGATCAAAAAAAGCAGGTGTACACCACCGTGTACACCATAGAGTTTCATCAGAAGAACGACCAGGCTGCTGCAATGATCACCGCCGGCAGCATATTTGCCACCCGGAATGTTCTCTCTTTCAGCAGATTCACACCGACGCAGAAGATCAGCACAGAACCGACCAGAGACAGATTGACGATCGCCCCGTCACTCATCAAAGGTGCCGCAAGTTTTGCAAGAAGCGTCACAGAGCCCTGCAGTATAAAGACCGGAATAGCTGAGAAGACAGCCCCTTTGCCGATCGAGGCGCTCATGACCATAATGATTGTAAAGTCGAGAACCGCTTTCATCGCAAGCGTTTCATAATTGCCTGTCAGGCCATCCTGGATCGAGCCGACAATCGCCATTGCCCCGATGCAGACGGTTAATGAAGCGGTGACAAATGAACTGACAAACGATGCATCTTTCGCATTGCCGCTTTTCAGTTTCAGCCACTCGCCGAAGCGGATAAAATGACCGTCGATATCAAGGAACTCACCGATCAGGCTTCCGAGTGCCAGTGAGATGATCATCATCATGGATCCTTCCATGCGAACACTTTCACCTTCGATATGAATCATATTGCCGATTGCACCGCTGATTCCGATAAAAATCACAGCGACTGCATTTGCCTTATTCAGTATTTCACGATAGTTGTCCTTCAGAAAATTACCTGAGAAGAGACCGATTAAACCACCGGCAATAATGGCGGCGGTATTGATTAACGTACCTGTTCCGATCATTTTAAACACCTCAACATGAGGTATTCTACGCTCACGGAATCATCAGATCAATGAAAGCGCACAGAGATTCATCATCACGATCAGATGGCAGAGCGAACCTGCCAGGACAAAGCAATGAAAGATCTCATGGCAGCCGAATACTTTGCTTGTGATGAATTTCGGTTTGACAGCATAGAAGACGGCACCGATTGAATACAGCACCCCACCGAGCGCCAGCCAGAAGACTGATCTGAATCCAAGTGCACTCACGATCGAAGGCATGCAGAAGATACAGAGCCAGCCCATCACCGTATAAATCACGGATGATACCCATTTGGGACATGTTACCCAGCAGAATTTGAAGATCATGCCGATTGCAGCGCAGCTCCATATCACAGCCAGCAGTACAGGTCCGCTTGTATCTCTTAATGCAATCAGACAGATCGGCGTATAGCTGCCTGCAATCAGGATGAAGATGCTCATGTGATCTGTTTTTTTGAGAATCAGATTGGCCTTTTCGCTGATATTGAAGGCATGGTAGGAAAAGCTTGCCCCATACAGCAGAATCATGCTGAGCATGAAGATTGAATAAGCAGAAAGGCTGATCAGATCAGCGCCTCTTACTGACGCATTGACCAGCAGCACAGGCATCAGGATGATCGCTGCGACAAAGCCGAACAGATGGGTCAGTGCACTCCATTTATCTTTGAGCCGGAAATTGAAAGCAGGCTCATCAGACAGACAGATATTTTTGTTCATATCAAATGTTGTCATGTTCACCTCCGGATAGTTTATATCTCTTGATCGGTTTTTGATTATCCGATTACAATTGGATTATATCGGTTTTTCAATAACCTGTCAACGGTTGTCGATAATATCGTTTGATGTTCTGTCAAACTTTGGTACAATGGATCTATGAACAAGAACAAACAGCAGACAGTCATATTGAAAAACTTCCGGATGCCGGATTATGAACAGATTCCGGATGTCGGCCTGTATCTGGATCAGGTAGCCAAATTCATCAACAGCTTCCTGACTGAATTTCCGGACATGCAGGTCACCCCTTCGATGATTTCAAATTATGCCAAGCAGAAACTGATCGACCGAGTCAACCGCAAGACATATACAAGAGATCAGATAGCGGCACTGATCATGATCGTTTTATCGAAAACCGTGATTTCCATCGATCACATCAGAATGATGCTGGAGGATCTCAGAAGCGAAGATGACTCGCTTGAAACAGCCTATACATCCTTCTGCAGTTCCCTGATCAATGTTCTCAAGAGTCTCTCCGGGGAAAACTATGAAAAGATGCGCAGCTCAGCAGATGAAAAAGAGCGTATGATTCACAATATTGTGACTGCAATCGCTCATAAAATGTATGTAGAACGCTATTTTGAAATCAGAAGCAGCGAATTATAAAAGG
>JAUNEN010000019.1 GCA_030525525.1 Erysipelotrichaceae bacterium | reverse complement strand
TCAACAGTTCAACACATGTATGGCTGCCGATAAAGCCGGCGCCGCCTGTAACAAGTACTGCCATATATTTTTACCTCTCAGATTGTTTTCAGGAAGCGGATGAATCCGTCATGACCTTCCTGATTCTTTTTGTATACACCTGCGTCTTCAAGAACACGGGCAAATACTTTACCGGTTTCATAACGCAGAATTTCATGAACATTCTCTTCATTGATTTCATACTTTTCTGCGATTTCTGAAGCCCATTCGCAATGCTTGCGGATATCGGGACTGTATTCTTCAGAAGGAATGTTCTGAACAAGCGCATCAGCCAGCTCATCCAGTTCTTTTTTCAGTCTGCCCGGCAGAACCGCGAGACCCATGACTTCGATGAGACCGATATTTTCCTTCTTGATGTGATGAAGCTCTGCATGCGGATGGAAGATACCGAGCGGATTTTCTTCATCGGTGCGGTTGTTGCGAAGAACCAGATCCATTTCATATGCGCCATTGCGCCTGCGGCAGATCGGGGTGATCGTGTTATGAGGAGTTCCTTCCGTTTCTGCATAAATGCCGCAGGTTTCATCTGTCCAGGAACGCCATGCATCAAGGATTTTTGATGAGAGTTCAGCGATCTTTGAATCGTCTTCAGAAATCAGTCTGATGACGCTCATCGGCCAGTGGACAATTCCTGCCCTGACATCTTCATAACCTTCAAATGTCCATTCTGTTTCAATGTCTGCCTCTGCCATTGCGAATGTATATCTGCCGCCCTGGAAATGTTCATGGGTGAGAATACTGCCACCGACAATCGGCAGATCGGCATTGGAGCCGATGAAGTAGTGGGGGAACTGCTTCACAAAGTCGAGGAGTGTGCGGAATGTATCGGCAGAGATCTTCATGGGAATATGGTTTTCGTGGAAAACAATGCAGTGCTCGTTGTAATAGACATACGGGCTGTATTGCAGATACCAGTTCTCATGATTCAGTTCAATCGGGATGATTCTGTGATTCTGTCTGGCGGGATGGTTGAGTCTTCCGGCATATCCTTCATTTTCTGAGCAGAGCTGACATTTCGGATAAGAAGTCTGAACAGCATTTTTAGCTGCGGCGATTGCTTTGGGATCTTTTTCAGGTTTGGAAAGATTGATCGTGATATCCAGATTTCCGTATTCTGTTTCCGCCTTCCAGCCGATATCTTTCGCAATTCTGTCGCTGCGGATATAATTTGTGTTTTTACTGAAAGAGTAATACCAGTCTGTTGCGGCAGAGGGACCTTCATTCTGAAGAAGTTCATTGAATGTTCTTCTGACTTCATGAGGCCATGGTGTAAGACACCCCATCAGTTTTGTATCAAACAGATCGCGTGACACAATATCATCATTCAGGATACCTTTACTGACCGCTTCATCGCATAATGCATTCAGAATTTCATGCAGGGGAAGATCAGTAACAGGTTTCTGTTCGCTGAAGTCATCCTCATTCATCATCATCAACAGCTGATTGCGGACAAAGACAGCATCATCACTTTCGATTAATTGCTGATCAATACCATACCGTACAAGAGAAGAAATCATCTGACTGATCATAATCCACCTCACTCAGAGAACCCTGATCCCGCCGACAGGACGGATTGCCATGATATGGCAGGAGCCTTTGCCGAGAACGTTCTCTGTTTTTTCAATCATTTCATCAAGCATGTTTACAGGTACAAACGCCTGGACGGTACCGGCAAAGCCGCCGCCATGGACACGGACTGCACCTTCACCTTTGAGAATCTGGCGGATGAGTGCGATTGTGAATGCGACTGCCTGCTCTTTAATTGCGCCGGCAGGAGTGATGTTCTGAAGATATTCCCAGCTGCTGTGAGAAGAATCATTCACCAGTTCAAGGAAACGTACATAATCATGATCAGCGATTGCATCGGCTTCTTCGGCTGCTCTTCTGTTTTCATTGAAGAAATGAATGGCTCTCAGCACTGCCCGGTCGGGACAGTTCTTTCTGATTTCAGGAAGCTTCATCATAAATACTTCTTCATCAACATCTCTCAGATAATTCTCTCCGCATTGTTTTGCGGCAAGTGAACATTCATAGGGTACCGCTGCATATTCATCGGTCAGATCGGCATGATCGGCACCTGAATTGACAATGACCATGGCAAGATCTGCATCCTTGAGATTCATTTCGAGCTTTCTGACATCAGGATTCTTCGGATCTCTGAAATCAATCCGGATAACGCCGCCGGCAGCCGAAGCCATCTGATCAAGAAGCCCGCACGGTTTGCCGAAATATTCGTTTTCAACATTCTGGGAAATTTTGGCAAGCTCAATATAATCTGCTTTTTCTTCCATGAAGAGCTCATTGAAGATTGTTGAAAGTAATACTTCGAAGGCAGCACTTGAAGAAATGCCGCTGCCGCCCGGCACATTTGATGTGATGCAAAGATCAAGACCTGAGAGGACTGCACCCTTCTTCGCAAAGGCATGGGCAATGCCTCTGAGAATCGAGATGCTTGTACCGGTTTCTTCGGTATGGATATCCAGATCATCAAGACTGACAGTGCATGGCTCATAGCCTTCGCTCTTCATACGTATCATTCTCTGATTGTTGAATGAAACGGCTGCGATCATATCCATGTTGATGGCAGCTGCCACGGCGCATCCATGCTGGTGGTCGGTGTGATTGCCGCCGATTTCCGTTCTGCCGGAAGCACTGAACAGGGCTGCTGTTTCGTGTTCTCCGTATTCTTCATCCAGCATATTGAGTACATGGAGATAACGCTCTGCATGTTTCCTTGATTCAGTTTCATCACAGCAGTAAAGCCATGCAAGTCTGCCGAGTGTTTCACGTTTATTGAGTCGTTCTTTGATTTCATTTACAGTGATCATCATGATTCCTTTCTGACTGAATTGTCTTTAAAAAAGCAGCAGGAGTTGAACGGTTCAGTCTGTTGCCAGGATTTCTGATTTGTTCACCCGTGCTGCATTGCAGGGAAGAAAGAAGTATTGTGCACGCGGGGATTTTCTTCCTGCTTTTTTTTATGTAACTTCTGATTTTAGTTTTTGATGAGATGAATCTGGAAAGCTTCGTATTCAGCGGCACCTCTCGTCCATTCGGTTCCCGGGAAGTGGGGTCTTGGAATCGGGAAGCCGATACTCATGAGTGCAGCTGCCGGATAGACAACATCCGTAACCGGATCCGTATAAGTTGCTTCAGGATCAAGTCCGGCAAGGCGGATATAGCGCTGCGGTCTGTTTCCGGTGACATCGAGAACAACGATATTGAGAATTGCTTCACTCTGATCTTCTGAAACCATCATCCAGGCAGCTTCCTGATGATTGTTCATGACATCGGTTAAACGGTAATAGTCTCCGTTATGAAGCAGGCTTCCGAATTTTTTGAATGTTCTGATCTGATCCTTAACTTCGTTCATTTCTTCTTCGCTGATATGGTTCAGATCAAGTTCATAGCCGAATGTGCCTTCCATGGCAACGACTGCTCTGGTGTTGATCGGAGTTGAGCGCCATGTGTCGTAGTTTGGACATGCGGATACATGAGCTCCCATGGTGCGGACCGGATAGCCGAAGCTTGTGCCGTACTGAATGCGGATTCTGTCGATTGCATCGGTGTTGTCGCTGCACCAGATCTGCGGGCAGTAATACAGCATTCCTGCATCGAAGCGTCCGCCGCCCGAGCAGCATCCTTCCAGTAACAGATCAGGATATCTTTCAAGCAGCTTTTCCATGAAGCGATAGACACCGAGGACATATCTGTACTGCAGCTTGCCTCTGCTTTCTGTATCTGAATTCAGTGACCACACATCGCATAACGGTCTGTTCATATCCATCTTGACGTACTCTGCCTTGCACTCATCAAGCACTTCACAGATCTGATCAAGCACATGATCGACGACTTCTTCTCTTGAGAAGTCGAGAACCAGCTGGCTTCTGCCGAGAACCGGATCGCGGCCCGGAATCTGAAGGGCATAGTCAGGATGGGTACGGTAGAGATCGCTGTCTTCATTGACCATTTCCGGTTCAATCCAGATGCCGAATTTCATACCGAGTGCTCTGATATCTTCAGCAAGCTTGCCCATTGTGCAGCCAAGCTTTTCTTCGTTGACATACCAATCGCCCAGTCCTGCAAAATCATCGTCTCTCTTGCCGAACCAGCCGTCATCGAGAACCATCATTTCAACGCCGAGCTCGCTAGCTTTCTTGGCGATGGAGAGAATCTTTTCGGCAGTGAAGTTGGGGCCTGTGGCTTCCCAGTTGTTGATGAGTACCGGACGCTGTTTGTTTTTCCACGGTCCTCTGCAGATGTGTTCAGCGATCATCTTGTGATAGATTCTGCTTAATCTGCCAAAGCCTTCATTGCTGCAGGCAAGTGCGATTTCAGGAGCCTGGAATGTTTCTTTCGGCTCAAGGGGATAATCAAAGTGTTCCGGCTGGATGCCCATGACTGCTCTGACACGTCCGAAGGCATCGGTGCCGGCATTGCAGCTGAAGCCGCCGCTGTAGATCAGATTCATACCGTAACATGCACCGTATTCTTCATTCGCTTTCCTCTCGGCAATGATGACAAACGGATTCTGATGATGGCTGCTGACTCCGCGCCGGGTGCCGACAAGCTCTTCACGGTGACCGAGAGCAACTCTTTCAAGTGATCTTTCTCCGGCATGGCGGCCCTGGAAGTGGATCAGATCCCATTCTCCGGAAAGAATGTCGATACTGCCGCTGGCTGCCTGATTGAGAATAATCTTTCTGTCTGTTCTGTTTTCAATCAGAGCAGTTCTGGTGATGACATCAAGAGAAGGAAGTACGCCATACTGCAGTGTGACATAGATTTCGCTGAATTTTTCCTTGAGTGTCACTTCAAGCGTTTCAGCTTCACTTTCTTCTGCATAGACGGCAGGAAGATCTTTCAGGCTGTATTTTCCTTTGATGATGCGGTGGCTCTGATATCTCATATCACCGATCAGAACGCCGTCTTCTGTACTGATTGAAAGAGCGGGAGCACGGAAGTCTCCGGCTGCTTCACAGGGATATTCAAGCGGAAGGGTATCTGCGGAAATTGTCCGGTCCCTTCCGGTATCATGCGGATTCGGTGAGAAACCATGATCACGATAGATGATTCCGTAGGAAGCATCGCCGTCCATAAGAGGACCGTAATATGTATGAAGAAGCAGACCGAGAGGTCCGATTTTCATCTGGTAGGTTGTATTGTCGGTATGCAGTGAGATCGTCTGATTCTGCTCATTGTAAATAATTGACATATATGATCACGCTTTCTGTTTTCTGGAAGACTGTTCCTTTTTGGAACTGATCTTCTTTTCAATCTGGAATGTTTCATCCAGTCTGGGATAAATAATCTGATAGCAGCATAGCAGCGGAAGCCATAAACCGGCTGTGATCAGCAGGAATACCGATCCGGGAAACATATACAGGACCAGCAGCAGATAGCCGACTGCAACTGCTGAAGCTGCCAATGTGCTTTTGAAGAATCTGAAGAACAGCAGCAGACTGTTTTTCAGAAGGGCGCCGAAACTTAACTCAAGCAATACATGCTGAGCCAGCATCCATAAGAAGATGCAGATGAATACGAACATACTGATGAGCTGACAGATCATCAGCCAGCCGCCGCCTTCAATCAGCGGCAGATGCATGAATACAAATAACTGAATTGAGAAGATGAAACCGCAGATACCGCCGGGAAGAAGTGTTTTCAGCCAGTTGCTTTTCATTGCCCTGGAGTACCTCAGCCACCTGTCGCCGGATTCATCCCTGAGACTTCTTAACAATGTATCCGCAAGCCCGTAGAATGCAGGGGCTGCGATGATTCCGCCGATCAATCCGCCCACCATTGCGATCAATAGACTGTGAGTGACATATGCCAGTCCGACCAGGAAAATGAACGGCAGAAGCGAGAAGAAATTCAGAATTCCGGAAAGCCAGAAGCTGACATAATCTCTTGAGATCATCTCCCAGATTCTGCGTAAACCTGTTTCTCGCGGCGCGTTGTCGGGAATACCGGGACCCGGTGTGTAGTAATCTCTGAACAGAAACATCATATCCTCCATGCAGTTTTATGCGGATTTCAATAACTGAATTCTCTTTCCCTCCCCTTAGCGGAGAGGGAAAGAGAATAACATGAGTCAGCCTTTTACGCTTCCGAGGGTGAGACCCTTTGTGAAGTAGCGCTGAAGGAACGGATAAACCATCATGATCGGAAGTGCACCGAGGAACAGCTGAGCTGCTCTTCCGGTACGGGCATTCATCTTGGAAAGGATTTCCTGGATGTTGCCGGATGTGTCAGACTGCAGAAGCTTTTCGAAGTCGACAAGCAGAGTCTGCAGGTATGTCTGAAGCGGATAGTTCATCGGTTCGCTCATATAGATCATTCCTGCGAACCAGTCATTCCAGTGACCGACCATACTGAAGAGGCCGACAGTCGCCAGGCTCGGTCCGAGCAGCGGGAAGATGACATGAACCAGTGTTCCGAAAGGGGATGCACCGTCAATCCACGCAGCTTCTTCCAGTTCATGGGGAAGTCCGCGGATGAAGTTCATCAGAATAATCATGTTGTATACCGGCAGCGCTCCCGGAAGGATCAGAGCCCAGATGGTGTCCTTGAGTCCGAGACCGGAAACGAGCAGGTAAGTCGGGATCATACCGCCGCCGATGAGCATTGTGACAACGAAGAATCCTGAGAGAATTCCGCGTCCGGGCAGATCGTTTTTCGCAAGCGGATATGCGGTTAATACCATGAGTACAATATTGAGAAGTGTTCCGAGAATGACTCTTTCGATTGAGATGCCCATTGCATGCAGGAAACGTCCGCCTGTAATGACATACTCATAGGAAGCCATTGTGAATTCCACCGGCAGGAAGCCTACTTTTCCGGCTGCAACTGCGGAGCTTGAGGAGAAGGAGACTGCAAGCAGATGGATAAACGGCAGAACACATGTAATACAGATAATTCCGAGACCGATCGTCAGCAGAATGTCAAATACGGATATCTTTTTCTTTTTCATGACATACCTCCGTTACAGAATTCTGTAGCCTGCCAGCTTGTCAGCCAGGCGGTAGGATGTGATGACCATGATTGCGGATACGAGTGATTTGAACAGACCGACCGCAGCACCGACGGAGTACTGAGCCTGCTGAATACCGAGACGGTATACGTAGGTATCAATGATATCGCCGGTTTCCCAGACTGCCGGGCTGTACAGGTTGTAGACCTGATCGAATCCTGCGTTGAGCACACTTCCCAGTGACAGAACCGTCATCAGGATGATGGTCGGCATCAGCAGCGGGATTGTGATGTTTTTGATCTGCTGCCAGCGGGTAGCGCCATCCAGCATCGCAGATTCATAGAGACTCGGATCAATTCCGGTTAATGCGGCAAGATATACGATGGTTCCGTAACCGAATCCTTTCCAGACATCAGAGACAATCATTGTCCACGGGAATACTTTTGCATCGCCGAGGAAGTTGACTGTTCCCATTCCCAGTTTTGCAAGGATGGTGTTGATTGCACCGGTGCTGCTGAGGATGTCCATGAGAACACCGGCCATGATAATCCAGGAGAGGAAGTTCGGAATATAGATGAGTGTCTGATAGAAACGCTTCAGCTTTTCTGAACGCATTTCATTGAGGAGTACCGCGATTGTAACCGGCACGACAATGCCGAGAGCAAGTTTCCATACGGAGATATACAGTGTATTCCAGATGGTGCGGGTGAATGTCGGCTGTGAGAAGAGGTAGCGGAAGTTGTCCAGACCTACCCAGGGTGAATTGAATCCGAGACCGACATTGTATTTCTCAAAAGCGATGATGACACCGTACAGCGGAATATAACTGAATATGAAGGTAAGAATCACGCCCGGAATCAGCATTGCATAATACTGCCAGAGATTCTTGATATTGAATCCTTTGGATTTGCCTTTCATAACATCTACTCCGTCTGATTATTTGCCGTAAGTATCGTTGATTTCCTTGGTTGCCTGTTCGCCGCCGGCTGTCTTCCACTGTTCGACGAGTTCATCGAAGTAGTCGATTGACTTTTCGCCTGTGATGATCTTTGTGAATCCTTCGATCAGGATGTCGTTGAGAGTGCTTCCGGCAGACTGCAGAGTCGGTGTATCCGGTCCCCACTTGGCATCCTGGACATACTGTTCTTCATCGACATACTTCTTGGCGATACCGTAAGCGGAGCGGTCATTGCCCTGCTGCAGGAAGTCACCGACGCCGTTGGGATCCTGAGATGTGATCCAGTTGACGCAGCTTTCATATTTGGAAATGTTTGTGCCGAGGGCGCTTGTATCGACTTCTTCACCTGCCTGCCATCTGTCAAATGCATCCTTGACCTGAAGGAACTGGTTGTAGTCGTTCTTCGGGTTAATGATACGTGTTTCACGGACGCAGTTCGGATAGTTGAAGCTGTGGAGGGATGAGAGATATTCATTTGTTTCTTTGCCGACAGCGTCGTTGACTGTATATGCATAGAAGTTGACAATCTTCATGATTGCTTCAGGATTTGCGCAGTCTTTTCTGATGACAACATAGCCTTCATTGTTGAACTTGACGCTTCCGAGAATATCGGAGCCGTCCTGTGTCGGGATTTCATACGGGAAGAAGATTGCTTCAGGACCCTGGTTCTTGATCAGGTCAGGCAGCGGGTTGTAGCCGAACCACTGTGCAAACGGGATGACACCGCATTCGCCGTTGATCATGCCCTGCATCATCTTGTCCCAGTTGAGAGTTGTGAAGTTCGGGTTGACGATGCCGTCTTTGTACCATTGTGCATACTGTTCAAGAGCAGCCTTCATTTCCGGCTGAATCATACCGTATTCGATTGTGCCGTCATCCTTTGTGACCCAGATGTCAGGATGAGCGCCCCAGCTTAATGCGAGACGGAACAGGTTTTCGAGTGTCTGGCATTCCGGAAGTGCATATCCGCCGTACTTTTCAGCGAATGTTGTAGCGATTGTGATGACATCATCCATTGACTTCGGAGCTTCGAAGCCGCATTCCTTCATCCAGTCCTGACGGATCCAGATGTACTGGAACTGGTCGATGATACCGTAGTTCATCTGCGGCATGCCGTAGAGTTCGCCGTCGAAGCATCCTGTTTCCCATGTGTCTGCATAGTCTTTACGGTAGCCCTTGAGGACATCGGAAGCGTAAGAATCAAAGACTTCTTCAAGATTCATGATCAGTCCTGCTTCATGCAGTGTGTTGAGACGTGCTGCATCGACATAGAAGACATCTGCGAGGTCCTTGTCAGCGATTGCAAGGTTCAGTTTTGTGTCATAGTCGTTGGAGACCCATTTGTTCTGAAGATTGATGTTGAAGCGCTCTTTGTAAGCACGGTACCAGGGGTTGTTGCCGTAGTCGTCATCACCCTGGAATTCTGTTCCGCTGTTTTCAGGAACGAATGCTGTGACTGTGACTTCTTCTGAATACGGTGCCCAGATGTCTGCGGGAGGTTCGACTCTTGAGGAATCGGTCGCTGCAGGTGATGTCGGTTTGGACATACATCCTGTCAGCATCATTCCAGCGAGTGCTGAAGTAAGGATTTTCTTTGAAGTTTTCTGCATTATTCATTCTCCTTCTGATTGTCAGAAATTCAGAAGCCTGATCATCGATGCATGCATTTGGATAAATCAGACTGTCTGATCTGAAGCTTTGAAATGCTTTGCGTAGGTCCATCGTGCACTATGGTCGATACGTTCACTTTTCAGACTCATATTAGCAATTTTGAACAGTCTAACAGATTGTTTTATGTGATATTCTATATCTCAATTTTCATATAATTTACAAAAATTTGTATATAAAGTCGCATTATGATATATATTGGAATCAGAAAATGTAAGCGGTTACCGAAAGGAGCTGTCATATGGACAAAAATACAACAAGACATGTAGAAAACAAATATCGCTTCCATGTTGCAAGGGATGATCTGTTTGTCGATCTGAATCTGATTCAGTTCGGATGGGAAAGATGCGATCCTCTGCATGAATTCGGTCCGGCTGTCAGAAATCACTTCTTATTTCATTATGTGATTGACGGAAAAGGAAAACTCGATAAAGGCGGGAAAACATATGAAATCGGAAAAGGACAGGGGTTTCTGATCTGTCCGGGTGAAATCACTTTCTACTTTGCGGATTATGATGATCCCTGGATTTATACGTGGATTGAATTCGACGGACTCAGAGCCAGACAGACTCTCACTCTTGCAGGATTGAGTGAAACGCAGCCGATCTATACATCCACCGATCCGCAGGCAATCCAGGAAGCGATGATGCAGATTGTCAATGAAGCGGAAGATTCCTCCCCGCTGCGTCTGGCAGGTCTGGGACTTGTTTTTCTTGATGAGCTTGTCAGAACCAGCAAAGACAGCGTTGCCGTTGAAAAAAAGAAGCTTCGTGATTTCTATATCCGTGAAGCGATCAACTTCATTGAAGGCAATTACATGCATGATATCGCTGTCGAGCAGATCGCCGACAGCAGCGGTCTCAACCGCAGCTATTTCAGCCGCATTTTCAAAAGTACGGTCGGTGAGTCTCCGCAGAAGTTCCTTCTGAAATACAGAATGAACAAAGCAGCCGAGTTTCTGAAATATACGGAAATGTCGATCGGCGAAGTTTCTTCATCCGTCGGCTATGAAAACCAGCTGCACTTCTCCAGAGCGTTCAAGAACATCTTTGACATCTCACCGAGCGGCTACCGCAATCTTCATCATGTTGAAAGAAAATCAAATTTTTAGCACTCACCTATTGACAGTGCTAAAAATAAGGACTATAACATAATTGCAAAGGAAAAGAGAAGATCCGAAACAGAATCCAAACCCTCCTTCCCTTGTTCAGACACATAGTTTGTTTCGATAAGCAATGATGAAAGAACAGGAGGTGAATAACTATGTTGTTACCGGAGATTTTCACAGAGAATTTGTTTGATGACTGGATGGATGATTTCTTCCCTGCAAGATTTCATGACATTGACAGAAAGCTGTATGGCAGACATGCAAACAGAGAAATGCTGACGGATGTCAGAGATCATGAAGATCATTACGAAGTTGAAATCGATCTGCCGGGATTCAAAAAGGATCAGATCAACGTAGAACTCAATAACGGCAATCTGACGATCACCGCTTCCAAGGGTCTTGAAAAGAATGAAAAGAACAATGAAGGAAAGTATGTCCGTCAGGAGCGTTATTCAGGCATTATGACAAGAACGTTCTATGTCGGTGAAGAACTCACCGAAAAAGACATCTCGGCTAAATTCGAGGACGGTGTTCTGAAACTGAACATCCCGAAGAAGGAAGCTGTCAAAGAGATTCCTGAAAAACACACAATCATGATCGAAGGCTGATCATCATAATCCGGAAGTGCATTCCGGATTTTTCTTTTTTATACCGCCGGTTTATTTTTCAGGCTCATTGATTCTGTTTTAATTAAGCATGCAGAAAAATCCTCGCACACGACAGAATACAGAACGAGTGCGTTCTGTATGGAACAACATTGTTTTTGACTTTCAAAAAAATGCTGTAAAAGGAGGAGAGAAAATGAAACAAATCAATGATCTGCAGGCAGTATCCGTCAAATGGAATCTTCGCTCAATTGAAATTGAATGGAAATCTGAAAAGAACAATCTCAGCGGTGTCAGCTGCCTCTATCAGCACTCTGACGGCAGATGGGCAGTCGATCCTGAAACAAGAAAATACGGTGCTGAGTTCGGAGAGGCACTCATGAAAATCATCATGAAGGAATTCATCGATACAGCTTTTCCTTACAATGACTCTTCACATATGCCGCAAAGCGAACTTTCCAGAATCGAAGGGATTCTGAGAAAAGAAGAGATGTATCGGAAATCTCTTCAGAAGCCTGTGCCTTCGAAACATCTGAAAAATACATCCCGCATCAGAGTGTGGCGGGCCGATTGAAATATGCAGGATGAAAAATCCTGTTTTTTTGACAAAGCATCATGAAAAGACAATAATAATTGTTACGGTTTTTCCGTTAGAAACAAAAGGTTCAAATGAATTCAAAATACATGACAAAAATTGCGTTAATCGCCGCAATTTACACGGCACTCTGCTTTGTGCCGGGACTTTCACTCATCTCATTCGGACAGATTCAGGTCCGCATTGCCGAAGCTCTGACACTGCTGCCTCTGATTGATAAGAAATCGATCTGGGGCGTTACACTCGGATGTTTCCTGGCCAATCTCATCGGGGCAATGACCGGCCTCAATCCGACCGGTCTCATCGATGCGGCTGTCGGTACACTTGCCACATTTCTGGCGGCTGTCTGCACATACCGCTTCCGCGATGTTCTGACATTCGGAATTCCGATGCTTTCGTGCCTGATGCCGGTGATCTTCAACTTCTTCTTTGTCGGCTGTGAACTGGCAGTTCTGTTCATGCCGGACAATGTGCTGCTTGGCACACTGATCAACGGCAGCTATGTGGCAATCGGCGAACTGATCGCGGTGACTGCCGGATGGTTTATGATCAAAGCGCTTAAAAAGACTGAAATCTTCAATTCATAAGCAGTGGGAAACCCTGCTTTTTTTGTTTTTGTGTTACCATACTGTCGGAGAGAAAGAACTATGGCAAAAAAGAAAATCCCGAAACGGACGATTCGCTATGACCGGGTTGCGATGCTTGCAATACCGGCCTTACTGATACTGATTGCGGCGATCTTTGTCATCGCAAGACTTGCGGACGGCAAAAAGGCACCGGAAAGAACACCTGAACCGACTCCGGAGACAGCAGTGAGCACGCCGACTCCCGAACCGACCCCGGAACCGACACCCGACCCGGAAAGAGATCCCCGTTTCTTTGAAACAGACAGCTATCTGATTGTTGCAAACAAGAAACACAAACTGCCTGAAGGCTATGAGCCTTCCGATCTTGCATATCCGGAAGTCAACATGCGCTATAACAACTGGACGCTGCGCATGGAGGCGGCTGTCGCTCTGGAAGAGATGTTTGCGGCTGCGGCTGAGGAAGGTGTGAATCTGGTCATGGGTTCAGGTTACCGCGGGGAAGAATTCCAAAGAGTGCTTTACGATGGATATGTCGCTGAAGGCGGACAGTCATATGCGGATTCCATCAGTTCAAGACCCGGCTATTCGGATCATCAGACCGGTCTGGCAACCGATCTCTGCGGACAGGATGCCGCATATGATCTGACTCAGGATTTTGAAATGACACAGGAAGGAAAGTGGCTGGCTGAGAATGCATATAAATATGGATTCATCATGCGCTATCCGAAAGGAAAAGAAGCAATCACCGGCTATGCATATGAACCATGGCATTTCCGTTATATTACAAAGGCAGAAGCTCAGAAGATTCACGATGCCGGAGAAAATATGACATTCGAAGAGTTCTACGGCATTTCCGGAGGCGATTATGCCAACTAAGAAAAGAAGAAGAAAAAAGAGAAGTGTCAATGTCAGAAACCTGGCAATTGTGCTGATCGGTGCAGTTGTGCTGTTAGCGGCAGGGATCTTTCTGATCAGCCGCATCTTTGCAGGCAGAGAACCGGCTAAACCGGTTGTTGAAACAATTGATCCTTCCGAAGTGGCTGAAACAAAAGAACCGGAGAATTCAGATTCCGGCAAAGAAGAAACTCCTTCGGATGAATCGAGAGTTTCTCTGTTTCTGAGCGGTGACGGTCTGCTTCATGAATCTGTCTATGAAGATGCATATAACGCAGATGGCACATTCAATTTTGCAAAGCAGATGGATCGGATCACGGCAATCGCTGAAAAATATGATCTTGAATTCTATAACCAGGAAACCATTCTTGGAGGCACGGAGCTTGGCTTGTCAGGCTTCCCGACCTTCAACAGCCCGCAGGAATTCGGCAGCTATATGGTTTCGAAGGGGTTCAATCTTGTTTCAACCGCCAATAACCATTGCCTTGATGCAGGGTTTACGGGTGTCACCAATTCAAGAAATTTCTGGAATGCGCAGAAGGGTGTTCTGATGCAGGGCACAAATACTTCACAGGCAGAATATGACGAACTGGCAGTCACTGAAGTCAACGGCATGAAAATTGCATTCCTTGCTTATTGTGAAAACACAAACGGCATCTATCCGGATTATGATTTCGAAGTCAATTATTTCCCGGGTTATGAAGAACAGATGCTTGCCAAAGTCAGACAGGCAAAAGAACAATGCGATGCGGTGATTGTCTCCATGCATTGGGGAACGGAATATTCATTCGAAGTCAACGAAACGCAGAGAAGCCTGGCAAGACAGCTTGCCGAAGCAGGTGCGGATGTGATTGTCGGTAATCATGTCCATGTCATTGAACCGTTTGAATGGATCGGTGATTCCGTCTGCTTCTATGCAATGGGAAATCTCATCAGCTCGCAGATTGATACGGAAAACAGAATCGGCATGATGGCAGGTCTTGATCTGGTCAAGACAGTCAATGAAGACGGAACGACTTCCGTAAAGATTGAAAACCTCAGAGCTGATCTTCATTACACCTATCTTGAAGGAGAATATCCTGCATTGAGAACCAACATTCAGGTATATCCGTTCACAGAAGTCGATGATTCGGTTCTTCCCGATCATCAGAGCATCTATGAACAGTTCAAAGCGATTATTACAAATCTGGATCAGAATATTCAGATCGGGGGAGTTTAAGAAATGAAAAAGACATATGCATTCTTCGGCGCAATCCTATGTGCAGCACTGCTCACAGGATGCGCTAAACAGACAACCTCATCAGACACACCCGTTGATGGTCAGGCTGAAGGCGAAAAGCAGACAGAAACAGAAGCAGGCACAGACCTGATTCAGGAAACTGTCTATGTGGAAATGGATATTGAGAACTATGGCAAAGTAGTCATTGAACTCGATGGGGAAGCGGCACCGATTACTGTTACAAACTTTGTGAATCTGACCAAAGACGGCTTCTATGACGGACTGACATTCCACAGAATTATGGAAGGCTTCATGATTCAGGGCGGCGATCCGACCGGAACAGGCTCCGGCGGTTCAGGTACAACAATCAAGGGCGAGTTCAGGGAAAACGGATATGACAATCCGATTTCCCATAAAACAGGTGTTATTTCGATGGCAAGAAATTCATACAATCTTGACAGTGCAAGCTCACAGTTCTTCATCTGTGTGGCAGATGATGAATTCCTCGACGGCAGCTATGCCGCATTCGGAAAGGTTGTTGAAGGAATGGATGTTGTGATGAAGATCGCTTCAGACGCAGAACCGATTGATGACAACGGCACAATTCCTGCCAAAGCGCAGCCGAAAATCACTTATATCAAAGTCATCGACCGTAAATGATGATTCCATACCGGGGAAACCCGGTTTTTTCTTTTGTTTTCTGTATTCAGATAGGTTCTTATAAACAGTATGCTAAAATATAAACAAAGCAGGAGTCATTATTATCATGAGTATTTTCGGCGTTTCGGTCTATCCCGATCTGCGGCCGGCAGAAGAGATCAGAGAATATCTGAAAACAGCTGCCTCTTTCGGCTGTACAAGAGTTTTTTCGAGTATGTTCTCGGTTGAGGGAACAAATGATGAGATCATTTCATATTTCAGGGAGCTGATCAAAGCAGCACATGATGTGAACATGCAGGTTTCACTGGATGTCAATCCACAGTTTTTAACAAAGCTGCATGTGACACCGGATGATCTGTCACTGTTTGCAGAAATCGGCTGCGACATACTGCGTATGGATCTTTCCTATGGAAAAGAAAAAGATCTGATGCTTGTTCAGAATCCTTACGGCATTCAGATTCAGCTCAACGCTTCCATGGGAATTGAAGAAGAGCTTGTATATATGAAGGAATACGGCGTCAAAGATACGCAGTTATGTCTGGGACATAATTTCTATCCGCAGCGCTATACCGGTCTGAAATGGCAGAGCTTTCTGAAAACAAATGAGGCACTTCAAAAATACGGCTATCCGATCGATGCCTTCATCGCTTCGCATAACAAAAACACGCACGGCGTCTGGGACGCAAAAGAAGGACTTCCGACAGTGGAAAGAATGCGTGATTATGAATGCTCGCTGGCTTACAGAATTCTTGAGGCAGTCGGCATTGACTGCATTCTGTTGGGCAATGCGTATGCTTCAGAAGAAGAATTCAAAGCAATTGCGGAGGTCAGAAAAGCTCCCCGCAGAATCGAAGACTCTCCGCTGTATGAGATGTTCAGATCATTCGGCGGTATGTTTGCGGCAAACAGACAGATCAGACTGAAGGTCAGAAGTGCAGATCATATCAGTGACATGGAACGGTATATGGCATATGAATGGTTCCCGCAGATTGACTTCGGTGATTCAAGCGAGTGGATCTGGCGCAGCCGCACCGGCAGATTCGGCAATGAAAGCCGGGAAATTCCATACCGCAGAGAAGAAGGAGAATTCTTTGAAAAAGGCGATGTGGTCATGGTGAATGACAATTATAAACACTACTCAGGCGAGCTGCAGATTGTGAGGATACCGATCCGCAATGACGGTACCCGCAACCTGATCGGTAAGCTTGCAAAAGATGAAACAGATCTTCTTGATCTGATCACAGACGGCGATATTGTAACTTTAATTGAAATATAGAAAGCAGAGGAGAATTATGGATTACAAAACACTCAAACCTTTCCCCGAAGGATTCCTTTGGGGAGCTTCATCCAGTGCCTATCAGTGCGAGGGTGCTTATCTTGAAGACGGAAAAACACTTTCTGTTTCAGATACTGCTCCCGTTCCTGAAGGAACAACCGATTTCAAAGATGCCGTTGATCATTATCACCGCTTCAGAGAAGACATCGCTTTAATGGCTGAGATGGGATTCAGGGAATTCCGTTTCTCAATCGCATGGCCGAGAATTATTCCCAACGGATCCGGCGAAGTCAATCAAGTCGCTGTCGATCATTATCATGAAGTCATTGATGAATGTCTGAAATACGGAATTGAACCGGTTGTCACACTGTATCATTTCGACCTCCCTCAGGTTCTTCAGGACAGATATCACGGATGGACAGACCGTCAGTGTATCGATGACTTTGTCGAATACTGCAGGGTCTGCTTCAGAGAATACGGAAACAAGGTCAAATACTTCCTGACAATCAATGAACAGAACATGATGGTTCTGTATCAGGGACATATGTATGGTGACGAGAAGGCAGTCTGGCTTGCCAACCACAACATGCTGGTGGCACAGGCAAAAGCGATGATCGAATGCCATAAGATCGCTCCGAACGCAAAGATCGGACCGGCACCGAACATCACAGCCATATATCCGGCATCCTCTTCACCTGAAGATTATCTGGCAGCGATGGATTTCGATCAGATGCGCAACCGTCTGTTCCTCGACACTGCCGTATTCGGAACATATCCGGAAGCTCTGTTCAACTGGTGGAAGGACAGAGGTGTCGCTCCCGAAGTCAGCGCAGAAGATGCAGAAATTCTCAAATCAGGAAATCCTGACTTCATTGCCTTCAACTATTATGGTGCAGGCACTGTGAAATATGTCGGTGAAGAAGAAGGCGAAAAGCTGAAAGCCGAAGCACAGGAAAAGAAAGACTTCATGACCGGTCTCATGACTTATCCGGGCTTATGCATGGCTGTGAAGAATCCTCTTCAGGAACATACATCCTACGGTATGGGAATTGACCCGACAGGTCTCAGAGCGACACTCAGACAGCTCTGGGAAAGATATCATCTGCCGCTGTTGATCACAGAGAACGGATGCGGTGTTCCCGACAAGCTTGAAGAAGACGGTTCCATCCATGATGATTACAGAATCGACTATCTGAGAAGACATATCATTGCCTGCCGTGAAGCAATCACAGACGGCGTTGATCTGATGGGCTATTCACCCTGGTCAGCATTCGATCTGATCTCCACACATCAGGGAATCACAAAGAGATACGGCTTCATTTATGTCAACCGCGATGAGTTCGATCTCAAGGATATGAAGAGATTGAAGAAAGACTCATTCTTCTGGTACAAGAAGGTCTGCGAGTCAAATGGTGAGGTTCTCTGATAAGCAGAATTGATCTGAATTTTAATGAAATTCAATTTGAATAAAGTGCTTACATGCTATAATGATTTTACAGAAAAGGAGAAGTAAATAATGTTAGTTAATATCAGTGCTCCGATGAAGCGTGACGAAATCAAGGCGTTACTTGAAGCGAGCGAAAATCCTAAATTCAAATTTGTCAAAATGAAGACACCGATGGAAATGCAGTTCGAAGTAACTTATGCAGAAGGAACAGAGGGCGATCCGACTTCCTATGCTAAGAAGATCATCAAAGGTCAGCCTTGGGGCGCAGTTCTGATGGTTCGTGCTTTGATCGAAGGTCAGGCATTCACAGGCGGAAAAATCTAATTACACGTAAGCATCCTTTTCAAAGGGTGCTTTTTTTACTGAAAAAAGGAAAGGAAAAAACACATGGCATTTAAAGAAGGTTTCCTCTGGGGCGGCGCAACCGCAGCGAATCAGTTTGAAGGCGGATGGAATGAAGGCGGAAAGGGACCGGGCGTTCCCGATCATATCCGCGGCGGCACAGTGAGTGCACCGAGACTCTGGGACAAAGAAATTGATCCGGATGTCTACTACCCGTCTCATCAGGCAGTTGATTTCTATCATTTCTATAAGGAAGACATCGCTTTATATGGCGAAATGGGTTTCAGGTGCTTCCGCCTTTCTGTCAACTGGTCAAGAATTTATCCGAACGGCGATGAGCTGGAGCCGAACAAAGAAGGTCTCGAGTTCTATCACAACGTTTTCGCTGAATGCAAAAAGTACAATATTGAACCGCTCGTCACAATTTCCCACTACGAACTGCCGTGGGGACTGAGTGAAAAGTATAACGGATGGACAGGCAGAGAAGTCATTGACTGCTTCGTCCGCTATGCGACAACACTTTTCAATGAATACAAGGAAGAAGTCACATACTGGCTGACATTCAATGAAATCAATATCGGTGCCCAGTCAATGGGAAGAATCATGTCCCTCGGTATGCAGGGTCAGGATCATCAGCCGATGTTCCAGCTGACGGAAACACCGGAAGAGGCAAGCGACCGCTTCACAGCTCTTCACAACCAGTTTGTCGCAAGCGCAAAGGCTGTTGTTATCGGGCATGAAATCAATCCTGAAAACAAGATCGGTCTCATGATTGCCGGTACAATGGCATATCCGTATACACCGAACCCGAAGGATGTGAAGGAAGCTCAGGACAGAATGAACATGGCCAACTGGTTCTGCGGCGATGTTCAGGTCAGAGGTCATTATCCTTACTACGCAAAGAGATACTTCAGGGATCATAACATCACTGTCCGCACAGAACCGGGTGATGATGAGATCATCGCAAAGGGAACAGTCGACTTCTACAGCTTCTCCTATTATATGAGCAGCTGCTCGACAGTTGATCCGGAAGCACTCAAAGGTGCCGGCAACATGTTCACAGGCGTTGTCAATCCGTATCTGAAAGCATCCGACTGGGGATGGCAGATCGATCCGGAAGGACTCCGCATCTATCTGAATGAAGTCTACGGCAGATATGAAATCCCGCTGTTCATCGTTGAAAACGGTCTTGGCGCAAATGACGTCAGAGCTGAAGACGGCAAGTTCCACGATGACTACAGAATCAACTACCTCAGAGATCACATCAAGGCAATGGCCGAAGCAGTTGAAGACGGTGTTGATCTGATGGGCTATACAATGTGGGGATGCACAGACCTGGTATCCGCATCAACCGGTGAAATGAAGAAGAGATACGGTTTCGTCTATGTCGACAGAGACAATGACGGCAACGGTGACTTCCACCGTGAAAGAAAAGATTCCTTCTTCTGGTACAAGAAGGTCATCGAATCCAACGGAACCGATCTTGACTGATCATTCACGCATATTCAGGGAGAAGGAAGCGATTCCTTCTCTTTTTTTATCTGAAAATGATCGGAATTGACAATGAAATGATTGAAAAGGGAAAAGCATCGATTTCACCTGTCAGCTTCGATATGCTAACATGCGGTTAGATCATCTTTTTCTGTCCTGAAAATGAAACGATAAAGAAAGGCGGGCATGCATGGGAAAACATGAATACATTAAAAATGTCAGATCTCCGTTATATAAACTGATCGTCTTTGATCATGATGCCGATGAAAAAACGCAGGCCGTCCTGAAGCACTGGCACAATCATCTTGAAATATCCGTATGTCTGGAAGGCGGTGCCGAACTCTGGGTTGACGGAAACAGATATCATAACGGCCCCGGCGGAGTCATTGTCATCAATCAGAGATCCATGCATTCAATTCAGGGAGATCATCCGCTCAGTCTGAACAGGGGCTATGCACTTCAGATTGATCTGAATCTGCTGAATCCGCTGATACCGGATCTGAAAAACATATACTATGAACCGGTGATTGCGGAAAAAGACTCCGCAGTACTGATTGAATTGATTGAAAAGCTGGAAAAAGATGAGAAATCCGGGAAAAGCGATCTGAATCAGCTTGAACATATTATTTCGATTCTGAAAATCCTAAAAAAACATCAGATGGACAGTAAACCGGAATACAGCGAAAAGCTGTATGAAGCTCTGACCTATGTCAAAGCACACTTTACCGATGAGACACTGAACAATGACAGCGTTGCCGAAGCAATCGGGATTTCAACCAGTCACCTGAACCGTCTTTTCCGCATGTCTCTGAATCAGTCCGTGCATACATATATCATGGACCTGAGAGTGAAGGAGGCTCTGAACGATATCTACAAAACCGATCTGAAGATGGTTGATATTTATCTTAAAAACGGTTTTCCGAATAATAAATCCTTCATCAATGAGTTTAAAAAACGATTCGGTATTTCTCCTGCCCAATGCAGAAACACACCGGTTCCTGCGAATTGAATGTGATATGAAAGGCGTTCTGAAGAAGAACGCTTTTGTTTTCGGGGATGATTCTTTTTGACAATGGATTGAACTGAAATGGAAAGAAAGCGGATACATAACGAACCATAATGACAATGTCAGAAAGGAATTCTTTGGAAAGGTGAACGACATGAAGAAATCCAGAAGATTGATCAGCGGTGTATTCAGTGCCCTGATCGTAGTCAGCACAATTAATCCGGCTGTATTCGCAGAAGATGCAGCACCTGAAGACAACGAACAGGCCGCAGAAGAAACGGTTCTGAAAGGCGCCATGAAGAAGGTTGCCGTTGAAGCGGAAGACTGGGGACCTTCCGTGACAAAGGCAGTCATCGAATTTGAAGAAGAAATCGCTGCCGGCGGCGTTAAGGCATCCGATCTTTCCGTGAAGGACATCAAAAACGGAACCGAAGGTGTGATGAGAGTGACTGATGCGTATACATCCGATGAAAACGGAAATAAGACCGATGGCGCTTCGAAATTTGTAACACTTGACTTCTTTGTCGCACACAGATTCGGCTCACCGTTCGGCGGCATGTTTGCCAACCTTTTCGGCACACCCTGGGCTGAGCAGTATGCTCTGGAGACAACCCTGAATGAAGGTGCTGTCATTACAACCGCTGCCGGAACAGAAATTTCTGCAGTCGAAATCGCTTCCGGAATCAACCTCAGAGACAGAAACAATGTCATCGTTCCCATCCTTGATGCATGGCAGAAGGATGAATATCAGTCTTCAGGAGATCCGGGCTACAGACTTCCGTATGCTTACTACACACCTTCAGAAGACGATCATAAGAATGCACTTGTGATCTGGTTCCACGGCGGCGGGGAAGGCGGACTTGATCCGGATAATATCCTGCTTGGCGCTGAGGTGACTGCACTCGCTTCCGATGAATTCCAGAACAAATTTGACGGAGCATATATCCTGACCCCTGAATGCTTCCCGCAGAATAACGGCTTCATGTGGGGACAGGGATATGTTGAACCTGCATATGAACTCATCACAAAGTTCATCGATGAACATCCCGATATCGATACAAACCGTGTGATTGTCGGCGGCTGCTCAATGGGCGGCGGAATGACACTCAATATGATTTTCAGACACAGAGATCTCTTCGCTGCCGCATTCCTGATCTGCCCGGATGAAAGTCAGGTCAACGGCGATTACAACGAAAAACCTGAAATGTCATGGGAAGACTACGAAGCAATCAAAGATCTGCCGTTATGGTTTATTCAGGCAAAGAATGACACAACAAAGATCATTGAATACTGCGCATACTATTTCAGAGACAAGGCAATTGAAGCTGGCAACACAGAAGTTTACAGCACAATCTACGAAGACGTTCATGACATCACAGGTCAGTACTTCATGGATGAAGACGGAAACTTCACATATGAAAATACCGGCAAACCGTGGGAATATGCGGGTCACTGGAGCTGGATCTACTTCTTCAACAACTACGTAAAAGATGATGAAACAGGCATCAGCATGTGGGACTGGATGGCTGAACAGACACAGGAAAAATTCTTGTTCGATGATGTTCAGGATGAAGAAAGATATTTCTATGAGCCTGTCTACTGGGCTTATAACCACAAGCCTTACCAGATCACAAAGGGAACAAGCGATACTGCCTTCTCACCTGATGCAGATGTCACAAGAGGCCAGATGGTCACATTCCTTTGGAGACTGGCAGGTCAGCCCTCAGCAAGCGCTCCCTGCACGTTCTCTGATGTCGATCAGTCCAGATACTTCGCAGATGCAATCGCATGGGCATCTGAAAACAACATCACAACCGGTTATGCCGGAACAGATAAGTTCGGACCGGAAGACAAGTGCACAAGAGAGCAGATTGTCTCCTTCCTGTACAGATACGCAGGTAAACCGGCACCGGCAGAAGCTGCAGACTTCACAGATACAAAGGAAAACGCATACTATCTCGATGCATTAAGCTGGGCAAGTGAAAACGGAATTACAAAGGGCCTCAATGACGGCACCGGCAGATTCGGCGTCGGCCACAGCTGCACACGTGCAATGTGCGTCACCTTCCTTTACAGATATGCAAAGTAAGATCTGTTTCTGAAACAGAGAATACACCACAAAAAGCGCTGATCCTGATTATACGGGATCAGCTTTTTATGGTGCAGTGAAACCGTCAGAATATGAATGACGTCAGTTTCAATGAAGGTATGAAAAACATGATATTTTGCGATTGACACATGAGGTTTAATACATTAAACTTCAATTAAAGGTAGAACGCATTAAACCTTTCAAAAATGAAACACTGATGATTTCTGAATATGAAAGCGACAATCTTCAAATTTCAGAACTTCCTGTTACAATACAGAGCGGGAGAAAACAACATGAAGATTGAAGGAATGAGAAAGAGTCTGAACTTCCGCGAACTCGGCGGCTATCGTTCAGATGACGGAAGAAAAGTCAGACACAATCAATTTTTCAGATGCAGCCCGCTGGCTGATCTCAACGAAGAGGAATTCGGATTTGTGATGTCGCTCGGAATCAGACACGTATTTGATTTCCGCAGCGATTATGAAGCTTCGCAGGTACCTGATCCCGAAATCGGTGCAGAGTACCATCGCATCAATGCAATGGTGGACGGTTCCGGCAAGCAGGTTCAGTTTGATCCGAAGGGAATTGCTGAAATTGCCAAAGAACATGATCAGGCAAATGATTTCATTCAGCAGATGTACGGAAACCTTCCTTACTGCCTGGCTTACAAAGAAATGTTTGAAGTGATCAAAAAACATGAAACACCGATTCTGTTTCACTGTTCGGCAGGCAAAGACCGCACCGGCATTGCGGCACTTCTGATTCTGATCATGCTCGGCGTCAGTGAAAAAGATGCACTCGATGATTACGAGCTGACAAACGAATACAGAAAAGAACAGATTGAAAAATTCTTTGTGAAAGTCTCTGCCCTCATTGGCGATAACGAAGAACTGAAAGCGAAGCTGACGGCATTCGAAGGAGTCAGCCGCTCTTCCGCTGAATATTCAATCAAATCGATTCTTTCAAAATATCCTGATTATGACGCATATTTTGAAGATGTATTCGGCATTGATCGGAAAAAAAGAGAAGAACTGAAAGATTTTTATCTTGAATAAGTCTTCATGTTCATCGAAATAACACATTGATTCTTTAGAATTGATGTGCTCCGGGAGGTTGTATGGCACAACAGGGACCTGAAAGAAAACGACCGGCTCACGGAAAAGCCGGCAGGCAGTCTGCGAAGGCAAGACCTTCGACCAAAAGAAATACAGCCAACCGTGAAGATTTGTCACGGCAGCAGAAAATGCTCACAATGATGAATCAGCTCCATGAACAGGAAGACTTTGATGATGATCTGTTTTCCGCTGTTTCGGCTGATCATGAGAAAGATGATGAAGAAGAAAAATCATTGAAGCTCATGATGGAAGAGCTGACTGAAGAAGCAGTTCATAATACAAAAACAAATGAATTTACACTCGATCAGGATCTCACACCGAGATATATCGTTGAGCTTGACGAAGGAGAGGAAGAAACAGAGGTCAGATCTTTTCACCCTGAACTACTGATTCCCATTATTCTTGCAGTGATTGCGCTTTTCGGCGGCATCTATGCCCTGCAGAACAAACCGCAGAAAGAACCGGCGGCACTCACACCGCAGGAAAGTCCTGATATTACATTGATCGAAGAAACACCGGCACCTGAAGCGACCGAAGATCCGGAAGATACGCTGATGAAAAATCTCAGCCGTTCCATCACCGAGATCATTCATGAAAGCGAAGGCACATGGTCGATCTATCTCAAGAATCTCGACACATCCCGAAGCTTTGTCATCAATGATACCCAGATGTCGAGTGCAAGTCTCATCAAGCTGTTTACGGCAGGCAGATATCTGGAAATGGTTGAAAACGGGGAATTGTATGAAACAGCAGATACTGCATACTGTCTCAGCGCAATGATTTCTTGGAGTGACAATGATGCCTGGGAGGCAATTGAAACGTATATCGGGTATGGTGACTATAACGGCGGACTGATGTCGGTGACTGACTTTGCAAAGCGTCACGGATATACTCTTTCCGGCCGTGAAATCGGTACCGAATCCATCTTTGACCCGGATGCGGACAATCTGACCAGTGCCGCCGAGATCGGAAGGGTTCTTGAAGAGATTTATAACGGAACATATGTTTCGGCGAATGCATCGCAGCGGCTGTATGATCTTCTGTACAACCAGGGGATTACATATAAGATTCCGGCCGGACTTCCCGAAGGGTTTGAATCCGCATCCAAAAGCGGCGAGCTGCCGGGAATTGAAAATGATGCGGCGATTATCAAAGGCCCGGATACCGCATATATTCTGGTCGTGATGTCAAACGGAATCTATGACAGTGAAGCTGCGGCTGAGCGCATTGCAGAGATTTCAAATCTCTGTGCGCTGTCTCTCAATCCATCCGCACAGTAAAGAAACCCGGATCAGCCTGATCCGGGTTTTTGAGTGGCTTGGTTATTGTGCCTGATTTTTCGCTCTGTCAGGGGCAGGTGTAATGCGCCTGACTTCTTTGTTCTTCACATTGTCGGGCATTTCTCTGCCGCATGAAGAACAGAATTTGCCGGTATTTTCAGCACCGCAGTCGGGACAGAACCATTTGAATGTTTCGGTTTTCTCCTTTCCGCAGCTGCTGCAGAATTTGCCGGTATTTCCCTTCTGTCCGCAGAAAGGACAATCCCATGTCACAATTCTTTCCTTGCCGCAGGCTGAGCAGAAGCGTCCGATGTTTCCTTTCTGACCGCATGAGCAATCCCATGTTTCAGGCTCAATGGAGACGGTTACCGTCGGTTCTTTCAGTTCAGGTTCGGGATAAAGATCCGGGCAGACGATATGCTGAATCATGCGGCATGTATATTCATGACGGTTATAATTTTCGTCATTTTTGTTTTCCGCCTGATCTCCGTCCTTGACGGTAAAGCTGATGGATGAGAAATAAGGTGAGTCGATCGTCAGCTTCATCGTGAATGTATACTCATATTCATATTTCTTCGGATCATAGCTTTCTTTTGTCTCCTCATCCTTATAGATTTCAGAGGCTTCTTCGGAAATATGATATTCAGCATTGACAACATTTTTCCGGTTGATGATGTCGGGATTGCCGCTGCGCCAGTCAGATCTTTCTGAGAGAAGGAAGGATTCTTTTGAAGAATCGTAGTAGAACTTTTTACCAGTGCAAAGAACCTGATCGGGTTTGAAGGAAGCGAGAGCCAGTTCATTCTTTTCACGGTATTCAAGATGACGTTTCACTTCTTCGGTTGTCATTTTGGAGATTTTGGTGGCGTAAGGTGAAAACTTACGCTTGCAGTCATTGCAGAGATGTCCGTCCGCAATTGATCCGCCGCCGAGCAGTCCGAACTGCCTGCCGCAGATCACACAGACTTTTTTGTCAAATAAGCCCATGTCAGCTCCTCCTTGATTGATTTGAATAATGATGTGTAAGTAATATCTTTACCTGATTTCATTTTAGATGATTTTGCTATATGGGTAAAGAAAAGAAAGAACCGAAGGCAGACAACTTCAGAATAAGCGTTTTCATCGATGAAAAGCGCGGAAACTGCATGCAAGAGCTATGTGTTTTCTGCGGTTTTTGTAATAGAATAAAAAGATAGCAGAGGCAGAAAGGAGATGAAGTTATGAATAACAAGCTTCCTGAAAAACTGACGCTGCTCCGAAAGCATTTCAATTATGCACAGGGTGATGTTGCCGCAAGACTCGGCATCCCTGTGACTGAATATATGAAATGGGAGAACGGAAACACGATTCCGCCGATTCTGAAACTGAAGGAGATCAGTGACCTCTACAAGGTGACGCTTGACTCTCTGGTCAACAACACAGTGACTGTACAGCTTCCTGCCCTCGAACAGGATGTCAGTGTAAACATCCCGTTTATGGATCAGCCGGAAGAGAGCACACAGATTATCAGTCAGCCGATCGAAGAACCTTCTTCAGCAACCAAGACTCTGGAGATCGGTGATACAAAGGTTCTGAATACACAGCCGATTCAGGAAACCATGATCACGGAGATTGTGGATACAGGATCGATTGAAGAACCTGCCTATGAAGCAGATACCGTTTCTGAAACAAAGAAGAAGCGCAGCAGAATGATCATCGGTTTCTCAATCGCAGCTGCCGCAGTCATCCTGCTCGGGATTCTGGCAATCAATCTGCTGAACAGGAATAACGGTGCGCAGGTCATGACGAATGTCAACAAGCTGGCACTCGGCGATAAATATTCACTTTATGTCGACAAGAGCGGGAACCTGGTGAAGCAGGGTGTCTTCGAGCCTCCGATCAGTTTCAACGGATCGGTACAGCTTGACGCATGGTATGATCATGCGCTCGGACTCAAATCAAACGGAACAGTTGTTTCAAGCGATAACGATCAGCAGATCGTTACCTGGAGTGAAATCGTGATGATCGCTTCAGGCCGTACGCACAGTGTCGGTCTCAAGGCAGACGGAACCGTGGTATGTTCCGGATCGACTGCGGCATGCCGTGTCAATACTTGGGAAAATGTGAAAGAGGTCTATGCCGGCAATGCGGTGACACTCGGAATCACGGAAGAAGGAACCGTCCTTGCAAGCGGAGACAATCTTGAAAGCGTAAGCGGACAGACAGGCGTCTCTGCGGCAGCGATCGGCGACAGTCAGATCCTGCTGGTTCATACAGACGGCCATGTCACATCCTACTCTCTGACGGGAGCGGCACCTGCAGATACATCTGCGTGGTCAAATGTCGAATCTGCTGCCGTCGGCAGCGGCGTTGCGGTAGGCTTAAGAAGCGATGGAACAGTCTATGCTTCCTCAGCCGATGAAAAGCTCGTCAGAAAAATCCAGGCATGGAGCGATATCCGCTATGTGGACGCATGCGGAAATACAGTCGTCGGTCTGACCAGGACAGGCACACTCAAAGGTGCAGGCGACAATGAATACGGACAGTATCAGGCTGATGAGCAGGATGATCCGGCTGTTGAGCCTGAACAGTTAAGCAAAGTTGAAAATATTACATTCACCGAAACAACGGCGAATGTTCAGATCAAGTGGGACAAGGTAAAGAACGCTGATTACTATGAAGTGACATTCTCACCGTCACTGACAATCGGAATTCCCCGCACCGCCAGCAACTCGGCAAGCGTTCCCGCTTCCGCATTGACAGACGGAACTGTTTATACGGTCACCGTGATTGCCAAGGCAAATGATGAAGAAGAATATACAGCCAGTGAACCGGTCAGTGTTGAATACACATATAACACCAAGACTGTTCAGCTGAACTCGGTTACCGGAATCAAGGGAACCGGTGATGTGGCAAGCTGGTATATCGACTGGACTGCAGTCGACCGTGCGGATTACTACATCATCAACATCGACGGCATGATGGAAGACAGAACAGACCGTCCGGTCTATATCATGGATCTGACCGGATATGAATGGACAGACGGTTCGTCACATACAGTCACCGTCACGGCATATTCCGATTCACCGACATATTCTGCGAGTGAACCGACGGTCATCGAGCTGCAGTTCAACCTGCCGCGCTACAACGTCACTGTCAACATTGCCGGCGGTCAGCAGATCATTCAGCTGCCTTCCGGAAATTACACACTGGCGGAGATTCTCACCTATATCGAGATTCCGGACGGATTCACTGTCACGGATGATGTCTACAGTGAGTATTCCATCACATCGAATTACGGAATCACGGTCAACGGAAAATTTGAACCGGAAGAAGGCGGGGAAGCAAATCATGGATAAGATCTGGTACTATATGAAACCGAACCGCAGAAAATACGGTCCCTATGATGATCAGGAACTGATTGCCCTGATTACCAAGGAAATTCTGCTGGCAGATGACTTTATCTGGATGCCGGATCTCAAAGACTGGATCAAAGTCGGAGATTCGATCTATGCATTCTTTCTTCCCGATAATCAGCCGACCATCGAAAATACATTCAGTTAATGAAAAAGAGCGGAATTTCACAAAATGAGATTCCGCTTTCTTCTATCAAAAAAGACTCACGGGGAGTCTTTATTACTTCAGTCTTCTGCCGCCGTCGATTGTGAAGACGGAGCCGGTTGCGTATTCTGAGAATTCTGTCAGGATGGCTTTGACAAAGGAAGCGATCTCTTCCGGTTCGCCGACCCATCCCAGCGGAATTTTTTCTTTTGCCTGTTCGATATGTTCGGGATGTTCAATCCAGTCTCTGTTCATCGGAGTTCTGACAGCGCCGTATGAGATTGCATTGACGGTGATTCCTCTTTCCGCAAGAACAAGGGCAGTTTCTTTTGTGAGCATCGCTTCACCTGCCTTGGAGGCATCATATGCAAATTTATTGAGGCGGGGCTGTTCGTAATGCACCGACAGCATATTCAGAATCGTCGATCCTTCTTTCATGATTTCACAGAAAGTACGGATCGAAGCGAATGTGCCGACGAGATTGACATTGATATCGGAAGCGAAATCCTTCACCGTGAAGTCATAGAAATTCTTTTCTGTCTGCTTTGCGGCATTGTTGACAAGGATGTCCAGGCATCCGTATTTATCCCTGATGTAATCTCTTAATGCGATCAGATTCTCTTCATCTGAGATATCTGTTCTGAAGAAATCGCATCCGATTCTTTCAGCTGTTTTTCTTCCGGCTTCTTCATTGAAGTCAGCGATGATGACATTGGCGCCGCTTTCTGCGAGCAGCTTTGCACAGGCTTCACCGATTCCCATGGCACCGCCTGTGACGATGACTGTTTTCTGTTTCAGATCCATGTTTCTGTCTCCTTTTGTGTTAATGTACTGCAGCTGTGATGTATGTCAGGATGACTCCGATGATGATCAGAGTCAGGAAGTAAGGCCGCCAGTAATATTTTACAAGGGCTGCATATTCGCGGATCATTGCCGAAGGCCAGTAGTATAAAGCAGTATGAGCACCGATTCCGACCGCCGGGAAGTTCAGACGCTGCGCATAGATATTGGCGCGCATGATGTGATAGCCGCTGGAGACAATCGCCGTGAACTGCCTGCCTCCGCGTTTCTGTATGATTGCCTGTGAATTCTTCAGGTTTTCCATGGTGTTGACCGATTTGTCTTCAAGAATGATATCCTTCGGGGAAACACCGTGTTTTTCCACAAGATACTGTTTCATGGCTTCCGCTTCGGAAATGGTTTCATCAGGTCCCTGTCCGCCTGAAGTGATGATCTTGCATGCGCTCATCGAGCGGTCAAACACCTTGTATGCCTTATCCAGTCTGTCGCCGAGCAGTCTGCTCACCTGATCGCCGTTGAGTAATCCGCACCCAAGTACAACGATGTAGTCAAAATCGACTCTGCGGGGCAGAAAGCGGATCCCGGTGGAGTAGAACATGAAAGCAAGGAATACAAATGAAATATAGAAGACCGTATATCCGGTTAACAGCAGCAGGATGCTTGCCCACGTCAGGTGAGCAGGCAGATCAGTTGTGAGATAAAAGAAGAGTGCAGACTCACCAAGGAAGATGAAGATGGCAAACATAGCAGCTAACAGCGAAGAAAGTGAGAAGCCTTCCCGCTTGATCATCAGAAAGCTGTCGTAGATCAATAACAGCGGGACAATCAATACCAGAAACAACACGCTGCCGGAAATGGTCAGCGCAATCAATGTTTCATATTCCGTATTTCTGCTGAGAAGCAGAATCCAGAGAGCAAAGCACAGGATGCTTAACATCAGCAGCAGTGCATTGCGGAAGCGTCTCGGTTCTTTGACAACCGAAACAATCAGAAGTACAAGACTGATCAGAAACGGAAAGAACCATATATTTTCAACAATCAGATCATATAAGGGCATACCAGTATTATCTCATTGTGAATCATGACTTTCCATACAGGGAGAAAAGAAAAACCGGTTCAGTTTTTTTAAGAACCGGTTAAGAAGTCAGATTATTCGTCTTTGGAGCCGATCATGTCTTTGACTTTGTCAACAGCACCTTTGGCAGCGCCGACTGCAGCCTTTGCGGCATCAACTGCACTGTCCTTGATGCGGTTGACATCATCCATGTCAAACTTTCCGTCTTCGCCGAGAATAGCTTTTCCGACTTTTGTTTCAGCGAAATCGTCGCCCATTCTCTTCAGATCTTCCTTGCCGAGCTTTCCGTCTTCACCGAGGATTTCCTTGCCGACTGCGGATTCCTTGAATTTTTCAGCGACATTTGCGCCGACTTCTTTTGCTTTACCGAATGCTTCTGTTGCTTTTTCGGAAACCTGATTCATAATATCTTTCTTTTCTTCGGACATGTGAGTGCCTCCCTTTAAATCCATTATAGATATGCACTGACCGACGGTCAAGACAATCATCATATTTCCGTTTTCATGAATTTGAGATATACTGAATGAAACCGCTGAGAAGGGATAGTATCACAGTGCCGCTTCAATAAGAGAGGAACAGTCAGGTGAAAGTGTTCTGAAGATGAATCTGTGTGAATGCGCCTTTGAGGGTTTCTTCGATATGTAGAAGAAGACGTAGAAGCTGCGTTAAGGCGATTGAGAAACAAGAAAAGTGGAACCGCGCTGAGGCGCCTTTTTGGCAGGGCGTTTTTTTATTGGAGGAAAGCGAACATGATCAGACTTTACAATTCCAGAACACTGAAGGTGGAAGACTTCGTACCGATTCATGAGGGACATGTGGACATGTATGTCTGCGGTCCGACAGTTTATAACTACGCACATATCGGAAATGCCAGACCGATGGTTGTCTTCGATGTGCTCAAAAGACTCTTTGAAGCAGAAGGATACAGTGTCACCTATGTTTCCAACTTCACGGATGTCGATGACAAGATTATCAACAAGGCAGCCGAGGAAGGCACAACCGAGAATGTGATTGCGGAAAGATACATCGAAGCCTACCAGCAGGTCAGAACACAGCTCAATACCGAACTGCCTGACATCACACCGCGTGTCACTGAAACAATGGATGAGATCATCGCTTTCATTGATGAGCTTGTCAAGAGCGGACATGCATATGAAGTGGACGGCGATGTTTACTTCAGTGTCGAGAGCGTTCCCACATACGGAGAAATCTCCCATCAGAAACTTGACCAGCTTGAAGCAGGCGCAAGAATCGAAACAAACGATCAGAAGAAGAATCCTTATGACTTTGCATTGTGGAAAAAGACAGACAAAGGCATCAAGTGGGATTCCCCGTGGGGCATGGGAAGACCGGGCTGGCATACAGAATGCGTTGTCATGATCAATGACAATCTCGGTGAAAAGATCGATATTCACGGCGGCGGAATGGACCTGAAATTCCCTCACCATGAAAATGAAGCTGCCCAGCAGGAAGCATGCCACGGAAATGCGCTTGCCAACTACTGGATTCATAACGCGATGGTCAACATCAACGGTGAGAAGATGTCCAAATCCTTAGGCAACACGATGTGGGCAAAGGATGTTGTGGATGCGCTCGGAACAAATCTGACCAGATGGCTTGTTTCAAGCGTTCACTACCGCAAGGAACTCAACTTCTCGGATGAGACAATCGAAACAGCCCGCAAAGAGCTTGATAAGGTTATGACACCTCTGAAGCAGGCGGATATCAAGGCGGCTCTTGCGGATGCAGAGTTCGGCGATCAGTATGATGAAGCTGAATACCGTGCATTCCTTGATGCAATGGATGACGATATGAATACACCGAATGCATATGCCGTCATCTTTGAGACAGTCAAGAAGCTCAACCAGACACTCAGACAAAGAGAAATCAACTTTGAACTTGCCGGCACATACCGCAATGCGGTTGAAAAGATGCTCGGAATTCTTGGCATCATTGTTGAAAAACCGGTGATTACGGAAGAAGACAAAGAGCTCTTTGCAAAATGGAATGAAGCAAAGAAGGCAAAAGATTTCGCTTCGGCAGATATTTACCGTGCTCAGTTAAGCGGGAAGGGACTGCTTTGATGAGCCCGAACGAATGTTCCGGCAGAACATTAGCGTATCTTGGCGATGCGGTCTGGTCGCTCTATGTCCGCGAAGCTTTGATCAGAAGCGGTCAGGGTAAAGGCAGCACCCTTCAGAAGCTGACCATTTCCTATGTTTCCGCCAAAGCACAGGCAAAAATCTATGAAGAGCTTCATGAAGAAGGCTTCTTCACAGAGGAAGAGGAAGAAATCTACAGGCGCGGCAGAAATGCGAACGGCGGTGCCGTGCCGAAAAATACGGATGTGCAGACCTACCGCATGTCGACCGGCTTTGAAGCGGTGATCGGTGCTCTGCGCCTGTGTGGAAAAGAGGAAAGAATACAGAAAATCTGGGAAGAAACAGAGAAAAAACTTGGTGGTGGTTTATGGCACAATATGTCTACGGGAAAAATGTTGTAAAACAGATGCTGAGAGACGGATCGAAAATCCGCTCGATCTGTCTGGCGGCTGATGATAAAGAAATCGTTCAGCTTGCCGAAAAGAACGGTATTTCTGTGAAAAAAACCGACCGGAAAGCACTGACCAGGATGACAGGTACTGACCGTCATCAGGGAATTGCGGCTCTGATTGAAGATTACAGACTCTATACGGTTGATGAGATGGTCAATTCTGTTCCCGCTTCAGAATACGGCCTGATCATCATGCTGGATGAGCTTGAAGATCCTCACAATCTCGGAGCGGTGCTCAGAACCGCAGACGCAATCGGTGCAACCGGCGTCATTTTCAAGAAAACACATGCCGTAGGACTGACCCCGACAGTCGCGAAAGTCAGCGCCGGCGCAATCGATACTGTCAAATGCGCTGCTGTCACCAATCTTTCCAGAACACTGGAAGACCTCAAGAAAAAGGGATACTGGGCAGTGGCAGCTGATATGGACGGTCAGGACTACCGTACATTGAACTATGATTTCAATACCGTTCTGATTATCGGCAATGAAGGAAAGGGAATTTCCAGACTTCTCAGTGAAAAGTGCGACTACACCGTTTCACTGCCGATGGTCGGAAAAATCTCTTCACTGAATGCGTCGGTCAGCGCAGGCATTCTGATGTACTCCATTTACGACAGAAGAAATCCCGTGAAATAAGGGAGGACTGACAGCTGCACTCAACATTTATGAACTTTTGTATATGAATCATATGCAAGACAGATATGCCTTCGAATTCATGTACAACTACTACAAAGGAATTCTGGGAAGCTTTGTCAGTTCGGATGTGCACAGCTACATGCCGATGTATCAGTATGAAGATGATATCTTCCAGGAAGCAAGCACCGTGCTTGTGACTGCGATTGATACATACCGGAATGATCAGCAGACCCATTTTTCCACATATTACACAATCCTTGCCAGGCGCAGAGTCTGGAATATCCTCCGCTCGATCAGCCGCAAATACGGCAGATTCAGAGAGATGATCAGTCTGGACGAAAGCATGGGTCAGGAAGAATCCCTGTATGAAATCATTCCGCAGAAAGATCCGATGAACGATCCGGAATTTATCCTGCACTACGGCATGGCGGCAGATCAGCTGAAGAAAGCACTCGGTTCGATGAGTGAAGATGAAGTCGATGCCGCAGCTGCCTGGATCACGAATGAGCCTTATCAGGAAGGTGCAGAAAAACGCGGACTGTCCTACAAGGCGTGGGACGGCCGCAGGACAAGAGTCCGCAGGAAAATCCGTGATGCTGTTTACGGACGATGAATGAAACATACAAAAATGAAGCAGGCCGACCGGCTTGCTTCTTTGTTATGATTCATTCTTTTTTTCTTTGATAAACAGGGATGCGTCCTTCAGGAAGCTTGCGACCATCAGAATCATGATCAGTCCGATCGGGAATGCCGAGATGATACTGACCGACTGAATATTGTTCATCGAGCTTTCCGAGAAGACAAGCGCGATCGGCAGAACAATTAATAACAGGCACCATAACAGCGTGATCATCATATGCGGTTTCTCGTTTTCCTCAAGATGCTTGTAGCTGTAGCAGGCTGCCGTATAGGCAATCGAGTCAAATGATGTCGCATAGAATGCGATCATGCAGACAAGCGTCAGTATGAGGATAAACGGCGCAAAGGGCATTGTGTCCACAATGTTCATGATCAGTTCGTAAAGATCTCCGCTTGCGGCATATTGTGCAATGAAATCATATGCACCGCTGTTCTGCAGCGAAAGCGAATAATTTCCCAGAACGATGAAACTGATGATGGTTGAACCGACACCGAATACATAACCGCCGAGAATGGTCTGACGGATGGTTCTGCCTCTGGAAATATTGCCGATGAAGAACGGTGCTGCGATGCACCAGACCATCCAGTATGCCCAATAGTAAATCGTCCAGTCCTGCGGAAAGTGATTCGTTCTGCCCGGATCCGTATAAGTCGAAAGTTCAATGAAGTTCTGGAACATTTTGCCGAGCGACTGAATGCCGTATTCAATCGTGAAGCGACCCTGGCCGCAGAAGACAAGCACAAAGGCAAGGAGCCCGAAGAAGAGATAGATACAAAGCTTGGCCAGAAAGCCGATGCCTTTGAAGCCATGAAGGCAGGCATATGTATAGACTGCACATGTGATCAGAAGAATGACAATCGTGACTGCGGTTCTGCTGATCTGAATGTGGAAGAGCTTCACAATGATGCTGGCCATCAGCGGGGTTGCGACACTGAATGTTGTGGCGGTTCCGGCAAGCAGGGCAAACAGAGCGAAAAGATCAATGACTCTGCCGGCAAGACCGTCCGCATGTTTATGAATCACCGGGCGGCAGGCTTCGGAATATCTCTGTCTGTTTCTCTTTCTCACATGCAGCATAAATCCGAATGCGACAGCCAGTACAAGATAGAATGCCCAGGGGATAAAGCTCCAGTGGAACAGCGGGAATACACCTGCCCACTCCATGACGGAGCCCATTTCCGCAATATGGGGATTTGCCGCATACATGACCCACTCGGCAAATGAATAGAACAGAATATCAGCCGCAAGACCGCATGTGAACATCATCGATCCCCATGCAAAGAAGGAGTATTTCGGTTTTTCATCCTGCTGACCGAGAACAATATCTCCGTATTTCGAGAAGCAGAGATAAATCGATATCAGCAGTATCCCGATTCCGAGAATGATGTAGTAGATACCGAGTGTATCACCAAAGAAGAAACGTACCTTTGAGATGATGCTGTTGGAAGATTCGGGATAGAGAAATAACAGAAGTGAAAGTCCGAGAATCAGAATGAACGGGACTAATGTGATCATCCAGTCGATTCTTCCTTTATTCAGTTTGTTCATATTCATTTACCTTCCTTGTTTTCTGCATAGCTTGCATCAATACAAACCAGTTCTTCAAAGCTGTCAATTTCAATGATGTCTTCTTTTGACATCGGATAGATGCCGAGTCTGTAATCTTCAGGATGGCAGAACATTGCGACATCATCCCAGTAGATCTGTCTGTTCTGTTTATGATCAAACTCTTCAATCAGATGATTCTTCAGCTTCTCTCCGTCTTCTTCCGTCCATCTGGAAACCGAATAGAGCTGCCAGCCGTGCGAACCGCCGGTTCTTGAACATGAGGTGACAATTCCGTTTTCGGTTTTCATCAGCCATTCGTCCGTGTGCCCTTCTGTATAGACGCAGCTGTATCCGGAAAGGGTGAAATCAGCAGAAAGGATTGCCGGATTGTAGATGATCTGATCACCGTCGAGTATGATGCACTCAGACAGATAATCCTTTGCCATATATAAAGAAGAGATGTTGTTGCAGGTGTCATAATACGGATTCTCAATCAGTGTCAGTCCGGGATATTTTTCAGGAAGATATGCGAACTGTTCTTTGAGATAGCCGGTGACGACATGAATCTCATTGATTCCGTTGAGATGAAGGGCATTGATCACGGATTCAATCATCGGTGTTCCTCTGACTGAGATTAAAGGTTTCGGTGTATTCAGGGTTGCCGGTCTCATTCGTTCGCCCTTGCCGGCTGCCATGATGATGGCACGTCTGATATGGTGGATGGTTTCGCTCATTTCTGTTCTCCGTCAAGCATCTGCTGAGCATATTTGTAATAGTCCTTGGCATAGCGGTACTGACGCAGGCTGTATTCGCCGAACTCAACACCGAGCTGCCGTTTGAATTCACACCAGTTGGACCAGAGAAGTCCGCACATGGCGATGTAGCAGTAGATTTTAATGCGTGTTTCACGATCGCATTGGTTTTCAAAGTAAATATCGATCAGTCTGTCCGCCTCCTCTTTGTTATAGAGGGAATAGATGATGAACATGGCCAGATCGACATGGGGATCCTGCATGGACGCATATTCCCAGTCTGTTAACTGAAGTGCTTCGTTTCCGCTTTCATCCTGATAGAAGAGGAAGTTATCCGGAACGGAATCAATATGCGTCAGACACCACTCCTTCTCAACGGAATCCACATAATCCTTCAGTCTGAATACATTAGCCTTTGTTCTTTCATAATCACGGTAGACGGAAGGATTTCCGTTCCATAAGGATTCATAGAAATCAATCTGTCTGAAGATATCGAAGACATGAGGTACCTGAAGCTTCATCTGATGGAAGCTCTTCAGCTTTTTCATGCATTTGCTTAGATCATCGATGTTTTCTGCATCGCAGACTCTGACATTTTCCAGATAAGCCGTGATTTTGTATCCGTTGTCCGGATTGATGTAAACAGGATCATCGCATAATCCGAGATTCCTGATTGCCTGATAGACGGCAGCTTCATTTCTGCGGTTGATCAATTGATCTGTTCCTTCGCCGGGAATGCGCATGATGTATTTCTGATCATTTACCGTAAAGAGGAAGGAACGGTTGGTCATTCCTTTTTTCAGAACCGAAATATTTCTGACATCTGTCGGTTTTACATTGAATACGGATGCGATTGTGCCTATGGCATCGGATTTCAGCTGATTGGAATTCGAATCGACTTCACGCAGCTGTTCGTATGTATTGATTTCAATGACCTGATCGCCGGGAGCGATATTTGCATAGATGCCGCTCTGTTCTTCATCAAACAGTGCTTCCTCCCAGAATGCCTGCCCGTATTCTTTCTTCCGGTCCATTTCGGCAAGTCTTTTCACAAGCCTTTCCGACTGATCCAAGCAGATATAGGAGATGCCGATCATCTTCTTTCCGATATGCGATGCATCGGAAGGAACCAGTTCAAACTTTCTGCTGATGCGGACAGCGCTTTTCGGATAATCTTCGTCACTGACCAGATACCAGGAATACAGTTCATCCCTGCGGAAGGGATTTTCCGCACACCAGAGGTCGGAAGGAATGATATAGGTGTTATGAATCGCTTTTTTGGCAAGACAGAGAGAGTGCAGATTGTTTCTGGATGCGTATTCTTCGTTGATGATCAGATCAACATTGAAATCATCGATCAGATACTCAAAGTCTTCTTTCATAAATCCCGCAACAACCGTAATCTTTTCAATCCCTGCTTCATGAAGCTGACGGATCAGTCTTTCAATCAGCCGTTCACCTCTGACCTCCAGAAAAGGTTTCGGTGTGGATTGATTGATCGGAACCATACGCATGCCGAATCCGGCCGCAAGGATAATTGCGTTGCGGGGAGAATTCTTCTGAAAGAGTTCTTCCGCTTTTGAACTCAGTCTGAATTTTGAATCGATATAACCGGCCTCCATGAGGTCTTTGACAGCTTTGTTGACGGCACCCAGCGAATAGCCTGATGCATCGGCCAGCTTCCGCTGATTGCGTTCTGAAGAATTCTTCAGAAGTTTTAATATATCGGCTGTTTGCTTGTTCATGAACAAATCCTCCAAATACATTCGTGAACTGACGGACGTTTTTAAAATGCGTCATGCGCATCGGACTCTCAGATTCACAATGTATGAAATGATCATATCACAAATGATGATGTATGGAACAGCAATGTGTTGTCTGCATACGTGCAGAGCAGAAATGCGATCAGTTCAACAGTCGGCTGCGGATCGGAAAAAAGAGATCCTTAAAATTCTGATTCAGTCTGAGGAAATATACATCATGCATGATTTGTGTCTGCTGTTATGTGAAATGAATGTGAAGATTGGGAATTGTCATGTTGCACTGAGCGGATGATAGGATATACTGTCATAGCTGACAGAGAAAATCTGTCAAATGAGAGAAAACTATGAAAGAAAGAATATTCCGGGAAGGGAACTTCCTGATTCCAAATGAAAATGAACTGACTCATTGGCCCGTCATCGCCGTTGATCAATATACTTCCCAGCCGGAATACTGGCAGGCTGTGAAGGAAACCGTCAAGGACGATCCGTCTTCACTGCATTGTGTTTTCCCGGAAGTATATCTCGGAAACACTGATCTTCATGAAATTGAAAAGATTCATGATCAGATGCGGAAGTATCTGAATTCTTCCCTTTTCAATGAATATCCGGATTCCTATATCTATATTGAAAGAACGCTTCAGGACGGCAGAATCCGTAAGGGCATCCTCGGCTGCATTGATCTGGAAGCCTATGACTATGCGGATTATACCGATCTGCCGATCAGAGCGACAGAGAAAACTGTCACTGAAAGACTGCCTTCGAGAATTGCGATCCGCAAGGGTGCACCGATGGAGCTTTCGCATGTGATTCTTTTATGCGATGATGCCGAAAAACAGCTGATTGAGTCGTTTGATCCTTCAGAGCTTCCTCTTTTATATGATCTGGATCTCTATGGCAGCGGCGGTCATATCAGAGGATGGCTTGTATCGGGAAACGATGCGAAAGCATTCAACGAGAGACTCGACCGTTATTACGAAACCAAAAAAGACAGCTCACTTCTCTTTGCGGCAGGGGATGGGAATCATTCAATTGCCTCGGCAAAGGAAGTTTACGAAGAACTGAAAAAAGAACATCCGGAAACGGACTATTCTGAAAGACCTGAGCGCTACATGTCAGTGGAGCTGGAAAACATCCATGACCCGATTCAGGTTTTCGAACCTATTCACAGAATTCTTTACGAAACAGATCCTGAAAATGTTCTGTCACAGCTGAAAGAGGAACTCGCTGATGAAAACGGCGTTGAGATCGGCTGGTACTGCAAAGACGGAAAAGGGACCGTTAAAATTGATATCTCCGACAGCGGCTATGCGGCAGGGACAGTCCAGAAATTTCTGGACAGATATCTCACGCACTTTTCAGGTGAGATTGACTACATCCATGACCGCGAAAATCTGATCGCACTTTCCAACCGTGAAAATACGATCGGGTTTGAGCTGCCGCCGCTGGAAAACAGTGCATTCTTTTCAACGATTGAGAAAAACGGTGTCTATGTCAGAAAGACATTCTCAATCGGTGAATCGGATGACAAACGTTATTATCTGGAAACAAGAAGGATTACAGAAGATATATGAGTATTTCAGTTGTCATGACAACATACAACGGCGAAAACAAACTTCTCACGCAGCTGACAACGCTTCGTGATCAGACGAGAAAAGCAGATGAAGTTCTGATTTTTGATGACTGTTCAACCGACAAGTCTGTTGCGATCATTCAGAATTTTATTTATGAAAATCATCTTTACGAATGGACTTTGATTGAAAATGCGGATAACAAAGGGGCGCGGAAGAATTTCGCCGCCGGCATCAATACGGCAAGAGGCGATCTGATCTTTTTATGCGACCAGGATGATGAATGGAAGCCTGAGAAGATTGAAACGATGGCTTCGGTCCTTGAAGAAAGAGATGAGATCAGTCTGCTTGTTTCAGATTATGATGTCCGCTATGAAAAAAACGCAGACAGAATCCGCAGACTGCTTTCAAAGCAATACGGGAAAGAGCGGATTGAAAAGGCGGAGCTGAACGGACTGACGTTTGAACCGATCCGTCCGCGCTTCACATTTGCATTTAAAAAGGAAATGATTTCCCTGTTCAATTCAATCAGAACAGAAGAAGATGAACTTGAAAGAGTGCTCTGGGATATTGCCCTTTTAAGAGGTTCTTTATATATCCTGAATGAAAAGCTTGTGACACATGTGCGCTATGCAGATCACATGACAAAGGCAGATCATCTTTTACGAAACAGCAGGATTGAAGAAGTCAGATACCGCCGTATTCTGGCAGAAAGACTGCTGAATAATCTTGAAGGAATTGAAAACAGGGCATGGCTTGAGGAATATATCAAAGTTGCACAGATGCGTGAAGATGCGATCAGCCGTAAATCTTTGAAAGATCTTTTTGCGCTCTCGAAAACAAAGGAATATATGCCCCGTTCTGTTTCCTGGATGGCTGATCTGTTTTCAGCTTTCCGTTCATGAAAAAAGAGGATCTAACAGTTGAGTAGTTTACAGCTACTCGAAGAGGTTAGATCC
>JAUNEN010000093.1 GCA_030525525.1 Erysipelotrichaceae bacterium | reverse complement strand
ATGCTTATCAGAGAGGTGCTTATATGCTTTTTTATCAGCCGAGCTGTTCTCTGAATGAGATGGATTCTGTATCATCCGCTTTCTTCAGAGAATATGCAAAGAAACATGAAATGAAAATCAGAGCCTGCTGCAGATTCGACAAAAAACTGCCGTCAGAAACAGATACAGCATTATATTTCTGCCAGACATGCAGAGAAGTTATGGAAAGTCAGGGCATTCATACCAAAAGTATGTGGGAATACATTGACGAAGATCCGGATTATGTATTTCCTGATTATTCGGGAATGAAGTTTGTCATTCAGGACTGCTGGAGGGACAGAGAACATCCTGAGATTCATCAGGCAGTCAGAAGTCTTCTGAACAAGATGCATATTGAATATATCGAAATCCCAAAAAGCAGAGAAAACTCAGATTACTGCGGCACACTGCATTTTGAAACAGAGAAATACAAAAACGAAATCCCATCCTTTGATCATCTTTCTCACTATGGAGAAGAAATGATTCAAAAACTGATGGAAGAGAAAGCTTCACAGATGAACGGTCTCCCTGTCATCACCTGCTGTGCACGCTGCTGCAAAGGCCTGATCAAAGGCGGTGCAGATGCCATCCATATGACATGGCTGCTCTCAGATGCATACCGTGGCAGAGAACAGGAGCTTCGTGACAACATCATTGCCATTAACAGCAGACCCGATCCAAGATACAAACAGAAAAAGCAATAACCATGACTGGCTGTAACAAGTAAGTATTCATGAGCGAACGACTCAAAGCTTACAGGAATGCCGATTCTCTTTTTTCTGTATTCTCTGTTATGATGTCTGCACAAGGTAATTTATGTCAGAACTATATAAGGCAATCATGAATCAGGATCCGGACAGCGTCAGGAAAATCCTGACGGAAACACCGGAAGCTGTCAGTTCCTTTGAACCGGGAGAAAGCCTTCCGCTGTTTGAAGCAGCAGAATACGGATCCCTGGAAATATTGAAATATATCGTGGAATATTCCCGGGCAAGTCTTGATGAATATGATCAGGAGCACCGGAATATACTCCATTACGCATCAGAATCCGGAGATATTGATAAGTGCAGATATCTGATTGAAAGATGCGGCATGTCAGTGCTTGAAGCAGACCGCTCTCTGATTACGCCCTATGAGATTGCGTACAGAAAATTCCCGGATACACTGTACCGGTATTATCTTTCTGTCATCAAAACACCGTTTGACGACATGTATGCCAATCCGATCCGCCGCGGTTTTTTCCGGATCCTTCCATTATCAGGGTGAATGATGACTACTACATGGTCAATTCCTCATTTATCTTCTTTCCCTGCATTCCCGTTTCCCATTCAACAGACCTTGTGCATTGGCAGATCATCGGCCATGCCGTTATGAATCCCGCATGGTCTGAACTTGGAGCACTTCAAAGCGGCAGAGGATACTGGGCACCGGATATCAGCTATGACGGCGGAAGATTTTACATCACAGCAACCTACCGGCACAATGACGGCGGAGCGATTCTGCGCAGGCAGATGATCGTCTCTTCTGACAGACCTGAAGGTCCCTACACGAAGCCGGTCTTTATTGAAGAGGACGGCATCGATCCATCCCTGTTCCATGAAAACGGCAGACATTATATGTTAGTGAACAGAGGTGCAAGAATCTTTGAGCTTTCAGAAGACTGCACGGAAAAGATTTCTGATGCCTCCCTTCTGTATTACGGATTCCAGAAACACGCCCCGGAAGGTCCTCATCTTCTGAAAAAGGATGGCTGGTATTATCTGTTTCTGGCTGAAGGCGGAACAGGTGACGGGCATCGGATCACCGTCAGCCGCTGTAAAGAGCTCTTCGGCATCTATGAGCCATGTCCATATAATCCGATCATGCGTCAGAATGATCCAGGCGCTCCCCTTCAGAGATGCGGCCATGGCAAGCCTGTGCAGACGCAGGACGGCAGATGGTATATGGTCTATCTTTGCGGCAGAAAGCTGGATGGAAAATATACGATGCTGGGAAGAGAAACCGCTCTGGATGAAATCAGATGGACAGCAGACGGATGGCCTGTCGTCAATGATCTGAAAGGTCCTTCATCTCTTGCCCCGTTACCGTTCAAAAGAAAGATCGCAGATGCAGATGATACATTGTTTTGCGAAGGTATCTGGCCTTCGGCATGGATGACACCAAGAGAACCGCAGGAGAATGCGGTCACTGTATATGACGGTTATGTGCAATTGCTTTCATCCCCGGCGCCCTTTTACAGTCCGGAAAGTAGAAATCTGTTTCTGCACAGACAGGAAAGCTTTCGGTTTGAAGCTTCACTGACACTGGATCTGCCTGTTTTGAAACCGGAACAGGAAGCCGGTCTTGTCTGTTATTATGATAAGAATTCCTATGTCTCATTTATGATCAGAAAAGATCTTTCAGATTATATCTGTGTGCTGGAGAAAAGAATCGGAAAAGAGAACAGATCCCACGAAATCTGCCGGTTTAATAATCAGTGTTCCGCATACCGCTTCAACGTGGAAACAGAAGGTCTGAAGAGGACATTCATCCTGATGGATGAGTATGAAACAGAACTTTGCAGGTATACACTCAATGATGTCAGTTATCTGTCTGATGAAGGCGTTCCCCTGAACAAGCGTTTTACCGGCGCGTTATTCGGCGCAGGCGCATACGGCAAAGAATCCTTTGTATACAGAATGAGAGACGTCATCATCACAAACCATTCAAAATGAAATCAGTATGGAGCCGTTTCAGTAAATACTGCAGCGGCTTTTTTGATGCAAGCTGAAACAAAAAAAGACCTTTCTGTTTTGGAAAAGCCTTTTCTGACAGGATCTGCTGCCTGCTTACAAAGGATACAGTCCCCCTGCTGATTCCTTTGTCAATGAAACAGTGTCTGCCGCTATTCTTTTTCAGCAGCTTCAAGAATCTTTTTCACATTGGCAGTGCCGTTGCGGATGCCGATATGACATACTGCTGAAGCAAACATGAAGAACAACGCAAGAATAATGCTGATAATGCCAAGGATGGTACGTTTGGGTTCAGACTGAAATGCGAACCAGGACGCAAGGATTCCAAGTGCGGAAAAAAGAACCGAAGCCCCGCGCCATAACGCGATTCTTCTTAAGGCCATGCTCTGCATGCCTGCTTCCTGAATGAGTTGTTCCTTTTTTTCTTTACTCATATGTATTTGCTCCTAATAAGGTAAAGGCTGCAGTGCGCCACCTCACTGCAGCCTTCACGTGCCCGAAAGCAGAAAAGGAGAATTTTCGTGTTTTCCCTCGGACTGATCAATAAGCCAGACCCGGATCGAAGAAGCCGACAAGAACGCCAACAAATGCAATTACGACGAGCAGCAGCATGACCTTGAGCGGTGAAAGACGCTTTTTGGACATCAGCCACCAGCAGAAGATAACCACAATCGCTGTCAGCAGACCCGGGAATACGCTGTCAAGCTTTTCCTGCAGGATCATATATGCTTCGCCTGAATTGTTATACAGCGCAAAGCTTGTTTTGACGGAAACCCATGTTGCGGAGACCGCACCGATAACGATACCGCCGAGTGTTGTGACTGCTTCACGGATCGCTTCGCCGATGTCGCCGATCAGGAATTCAACAGCCTTTGTACCGAGTTCATATCCCTTGTAGTACAGCAGCTTCATTCCGAAGTAAGCGAACAGGTTCCAGACAACTATATAGAAGATTGCACCAAGCGGCGAACCGCCGGTGGACATACCCATGGCAATACCGAGCAGAATCGGGATGACTGTGCCGACAACCAGGGAGTCGCCGATACCGGCGATCGGCCCCATCAGACCTGCACGCAGACCGTTGATGGTTTCATCATCGACATCTTCGGAGCCGTTGGCTCTTGCCTCTTCAAGACCGGCAGTAATACCGACAACGACGGCACCGAACTGCGGCTCAGTGTTGAAGAATGCTGTATAGGTATTCATTGCGGCGGCCTTGCGGTCTTCATCGCCTGCGTAGAGCTCCTCTACCAGCGGCAGCATGGAAACCAGGTAGCCGAATGTCTGCATATGTTCCTGCGAGAAGCAGGTCAGGTTGCCGTAATACCAGTTATGGAAGGATTTCGACAGGGCCTTTTTGGAAAGTTTCTTTGTTTCAGTCATCTCAGATTTCCTCCTCATCATCATCGAAATCCGCAGCGCCTGCAGCGGCCGGTTTTCTCAGCTGGAGCAGTTTCAGTTTGTAGATCAGAATTGCGAACATACCTGCAACAACAGTGGAAGAAACCAGGTTGATTCCCATGGATGCGGCCAGTGTGAAGCCGAACAGATACGGAATGAAGTCAGCTGCGTTTCTGACAATCTGCTTCAGCAGGATCGCAATACCTACGCAAGGCAGAAGTGAACCGACTGTGAACAGTGTTTTCATGGCAATGCCGTCCATCGGCAGCGCGACCTTGATTGCGTCAACAACGTTAGCACCGAGCTTGCACATGATGACAGTGGGAATCATTGAGAAAACGATATGGGAGATCCAGGGCAGAACCATGTCAACCAGGTAAAGCTTCTGGTAATCCCTCTTTTCAACTGCTGCCCAGCCGATGTGCTGCCACAGCAGGTTCATGGTAGCTGTACCGTAGAACAGGACTGTACCGACTGTGCCGACCATGGTTCCGAAGGAAGTGGCCAGAGCAGCGCCGTCTGCTGAGGAAGCTTCAAGGCCATAGCTCTTGAGCGCAACCATCGCCAGAGGAATACCGATGTAGGATACGGCACGGACATCCGCGGATACTGTTCCGCCGGGTGTGACCAGCGCGATGTAGACAACCTGCATTGCTGTACCTACCATGATGCCGGTAGGAATGTCACCGAGAATGATACCGCAGACAAGGCCGCCGATCAGAGGTCTTCCCAGTGTGTAGTTACCGATGGAAGTGCCGCCGAGACCCGGCATACTTGACAGCGATGCGAATAAACCAAGCAAAATCGCCTGGAACCAGCTGATAGTCATAATGTTTCTGTCTCCTTATATCAATCAGATTCAGTCATTGAAGCCAAAACGGGAACGGAACTTTGTCCAGTTGCCGATTGCTTCTTCCTTCAGAAGCGCAAATTCCACTTCATATCCGGCTTTCATGATCTTTTCCAGTGCCTCAGCCTCTTCCTGGGTAATGGACTGGTTGTTGCCGAGCTTTGTGGCACCGGGTCTGTCATTGCACGGACCGATGATGACAGTTTTGACTTCGCTCGGCTTGAAGCCCTGCTCGACAAGGATCTTTTCCATATCAAGCGGGTTTTTTGTGATCAGGAAATAATTATCCTTGGACGCAAGAACCTTTGCGCTCTTTTCCTTGAATTCATCGAGTGACCATACAAATGTTTTCTTGCCTGAAGCACTCTTGTAAGCAGCTTTGAGAACCGGATTCTTGGCAGCCGCGTTGTTGACAGCGATTAAGCCGTCGCACGGATACTCAAGAGCCCATCTTGTGCATGTCTGACCGTGAATCATACGGTCGTCAACTCTGACAAATGATACTGACATAATCTTCTCCTCCTTAAATCTCGTCGCTTTCTTCTTCAACGGCGACTGTGAATTCCTGGATCATTTCCTTCGCTTCCGCCATCATTGCGGTTCTGACATGTTCTTTGAAGTCTTCTGCGAAGTCTTTGGTCAGGATTGTGCTGAGTACAAGCGGCAGGTTCATGCCTCCGACCATGACAGTCCTGTCAAGCAGTCCCTTTTCTGCGATGACATTGGCTGCTGTTGTGAGCGGTGAACCGCCGACGATATCCGCAAACAGCGCGATCTCGTCTTCTTCTGTGATGCCATTGAGAATGGCACGGACATTATCTGCGAATTCATCGGCACCCATTCCGTTTTTCAGGCTTGTGGAAAGGACATCCTCGCGGGCAGAGCCGGCGAGCATTTCGATTGCCCTGTGCAGACCGGGTGCGAATTCTCCGTGGCTGACCAGAAGTACATACCTCATAAATGATTCTCCTTTCTGTTCTGTTAGATTCAGTTTATGAAAAATGAAAGCGGTTCATCATGTGCTATCTGTCATCAAAACGGATGACAGATGTCATGATTTCCAATCATTGAAAAAGCCTGTCCGGAAACCCGGACAGGCTTTGGAAAACATCTTATTTTTTGAGGAAACGGTTGATATCACGCTGGATTCTGAGCAGCTCATCCTCATTCACGAGACCGTCGGCAATCATTTCCGAAACGGCTGTATCCGCCATCGTCATTGCCTGTTCATATTTGGAGAAATACGGTATGGAGACTGCGGATGACATGATTTCATGAATTGATTCTTTGTCAAAGATAATACCGCCGGGAATGTTCTCTTTCATAAAGGCGACGGTCTCCGGAGATTCCGCCACTGCCTTCAAAGGCGAAATGCCGGAAGAATCACGCATCATGTCCTGCTGCAGTTCTGCATCTGAGCTCAGCATTTTCGCAAATTCCCAGGCGGCTTCGCTGTGTCTGGTGCGGGCGCTGACTCCCAGCAGCATCGTATGCAGTTCGGACCAGTTTCCGCCCCGTTCACCGGCCGGCATCGGAATCCCGTCCCAGTCAAAACCCGAATAGACTTTCACACGCCAGGGATATGGCTGATAGCCCCTGTATTCGGAATAGAGGAATGGTCGGAATGCCACATTGCCGATGTCAAAATCCCTGGCGGTCACCGTATAGCCCTGATTGAGTTCTGTAATCCTGCGGGCAAAACGGATCGCTTCAAGAACATGCGGATCGAGCAGACGGCACTGGCTGTTATCTTCTGAAAACAGAGAGAATCCATTGGAATAAAGCGCATTGAGCCAGCTGTATCCATAGACACCATAGGTATGGTTTTCAACGTCTGTCACCTTCTGGCAGATGTCATAGAAATCATCCCATGTCCAGTCGCTTTCAGGAAATGGGATTCCCTTTTCTGCGAGCAGTGTCTTGTTTACAAACATGATGGTCGGAACGCTTTCCTGAGGCAGCGCATACTGGATGCCGTTGTATCTGCCTGCTTCAAGGCATGAGGCATAATAGCTGTCAGGATCAAACTGACTGTCCGCCCTGATCATATCCGAAAGATCCGCAAGCGCTCCGGCGCTGGCCAGCAGGCTGAAATCCTCCGGCAGAACAAAATACAGATCCGGTTCGGTTCCCTTGAGTATCTGTTCCGCCAGCCATTCCGAATATTCATCCGAAACAATGCCGCTGACATATTCAACTTTGATATTGGGATGGAGTTCTTCAAACCGGGCGGCCGCCTGATCGAGAATCCGGTAGGAATCGCTGTTGGGTGTTCCCCAATAGCTGCCGGAATAGACGCCGATCTTCAGGACATAGTCCGCGGAGGAATAATTCAGCCAGACCGAACCGGCGAGCATGATGAAAACCGAGATGATGAGAATCAGTTTTGACAGCAGCTTTTCACGCTGGCTCATCAGTCAGCCATTCCTTTCTGCACCGCCCAGATTGCCAGCTGCGTGCGGTCGCGCAATTCCAGCTTTGTAAGGATGGAGCTGATATAATTGCGCACTGTTCCTTCCGAAAGATACAGCGTTGCACTGATTTCACGGTTGGAAAGCCCGCGGCCGACAGCCTGGATGATTTTGATTTCACTTTCATTGAGCTGATCTGCCAGCTCATCGCTGACCTGGATAATATCTTCTCTTCTGGCCATTTCAGAGAACTGGCGGATCACCTTGGTCGCGATTTCCGGATTGATCATCGCACCGCCGCTGAGAGCCAGATGGATCGCCTCCATCAGTTCCGCTTTTGAACATCCCTTGAGCAGATATCCGCTGGCGCCGTATTTCAAAGCGCCGTATACATATTCATCATCGTCAAAGGTTGTCAGCACAATCACTTTGACATTGGGATATCTGTTTTTGATGAGTCTTGTTCCTTCAACCCCGTCCTTGCCCGGCATGCGGATGTCCATCAGCACTGCGTCCGGCATCGTTTCCCTGATACTGGCAAATGCTTCATCCACGCTGGCGACTGCGCCTGTCACTTCTATTTCATCAGATGATTTCATGATGATGGAAAGAGAATCCCTGAACAGTTCCTGATCATCAACAATTAAAATTCTGGTCATTTAATTCCTCCTGCTGTCTTCTGCGCACCGGCAGAGACGCAATCACATAGAATCCTTTTTTGCCGTCATCCGGATCGTCTGCACGGTTGCCGTAGGTAAGCGATCCGCTGAGCAGATCGAGCCTTTCCTGCATGTGGCGCAGGCCGAATCCTTCGGTGACGGTTTCACAGCCGCTGCCGTTGTCGCGGATATCCACCGTCAGGATATCGTCATGACGGCGCAGACAGATCTGGATCACATCCGCATGGCCATGGCGGACCGCATTGGTCATGCATTCCTGGATAATGCGGTAAAGCGTATCCTCTTCATCCACGGCAAACTCCAGCTTTCCGGCAAACTGCTCATAGATGACTGCGACATTTGTCGTTTTCTGGAATTTGCCAATCATCTCCCGCAAAGTGATTTCCAGTCCCTGCTTCTGAAGAGAATCAGGCCGCAATGCCTTGATGGAGGCACGGACGTCGTTAAGACCGTCGCGGGCGCTTCTTGTCACGGCTTCAATCCGCTTTTTTGATTCTTCCGGACTGTCCTCAAAAAGTGCGAGGGATGCCTCAGAACCCATAATGATACCGGTTAATGTATGGCCGAGGGTATCGTGAATCTCCCTTGCCAGTCGGTTGCGTTCCCGGATTTCCGCCATTCTTTCCAGCTCAAGCGCGAATTCACGCAGTTTCCGGTTGGCCTGCCACAGCTGCTTATTCAGACTGACAATCCGTTCATTCTCCGCCTTCTGGGACGTAAACAGCATAACCATGTAGTAGACAAACATGCTGATATTGGTGGAAACAAGAATGCTTTCCATCAGTGAGATGATTGTTCTTACCGGCTGGCTGTAATAGCTCAGCCATGACGCAAAAGCGATTCTGTCCGCCGCCAGCGGAATGATGTCATATCTTCCGATGACAAAGACAGAAGCCAGAACAATCATCAGGATGACCCTTCTGCCGTTGTTCTCCATATAATTGACCAGATCCGCCAGTACAACCAGGGCAATCCCGCTGTAATAGAAATTCAGGCCTTCTATAATTCCGATACAGAGAATGATCTCTGAAATGATCATGCCGAAACGTACAAACGGTGAATCATGGCGGATCACATTCTTGGTCACACTGACACACAGCAGCGCCGCAAACAGGAGTATTGTCTGCACCGGCATCCGCCAGGGATGATTGGGGATGACCCCTGCTTCCGAAAGAAATTCATATGCCTGGAAATGACGGGCAATCCGGAAAGCGGTGGCGTTTGAAACAAGACTGTAGAAAACAACAATCATAAAGTTCAGGTAATACATATGAAGAACTGTCAGAAGCAGATTGCGGTCATTGTTCATCACTGCCACCCCGAAATGCCGAATCGATAGACATTTTCTTTCGTAACCAGCTCAACCGGGATGATGATTTCCTTTTCCACCTCATTGCCGTTCAGGATTTCATAGGCTGCCCTGGCTGCTTCTGAAGCAAGCCTGCCTGGGAACTGTGCACAGGTGGCGGTCATCATCTGTTCCGCAACCATTGTCTTGGCTTCCGGTGAGCCGTCAACGCTGTAAACAAGGATTTCTCCGGACAGTCCGGCACCTTCAATGGCTGCCATGGCCCCGAATGCGGTGGGATCATTGAGTGCCATCACCACATCCGCCTCGGGATGTTCCTGGAGCAGCTCTGCCATGACCGGCATCGCATTTTCAATCTGACCGTCCGATTCACCGGCCCCGACGATCCTGAATTCAGGATGCGAGGCAAGCGTGTCGGTAAACCCTTTGATTCTCTGCCGTCCGGAAATCGCCGTGATGTGCTCCAGCAGAAGAATATCGGCACCGGTGCGGTTTGCCAGCAGATGCTCGGCACACAGCACACCTGCATGGTAATTGTCGGAAACAACGGAACAGGTCACAAGATCCGAATTCTTCACTTCCGTATCAATTGCGATCACGGGAACACCCGCCTCATTGGCATAGCGGATTCCCTCCTCCACCTGATCCCAGTCAACACAGGCAATGAAAATCACTTCAGCTCCGGATTCGATGAGCTCTTTGATTTCCTCGTTCTGCCTCTGCTGGTTCATCGTGCCGTCCCTTGTCAGAAGCACATCGCCGTTATCTTCAAGGATGGCTCTGAACTGGCTGTCCACAACCTTGTAATAGGGATTGTTCATCGTCATATAGGTCGCGCCGAAAACATGCTGCTTTTCTACCTGAGCGCGGGAAATGTCATCGCTGCTGAGGAACAGCACATTAACTGCCGCAAGCAGAATCAGCAGCGGAATCATGATCAGGCAGAATCTGCCTGTCTTTTTGTGTAAATCTGTAAGCTTCATAATGTATCAATATTTTAATATGCTGAATCATACGGGCAAAAAAGTTTAACTCACGCCGCCAAAAAATATGACATTTGTCATATTTTCGTGCAGATGGTCCTTAAGACCGGAAAGACAATCATAATCTTTTTACTGATACCGCTTATTCACTTCTTTAGCCGCGACCGGTTGTACTGATCTATTTAAATTCAGGGATCATCACGAAAGAAAATTCATAACCAATGTTGTCATGATTTCTTTTTCTTCCGGTTTTGATTCAGCAATCATTAATGTAATTGCTACAAGAGCGCTGTCACTGATCCGCTTCTGTCCATCCTTGAATAAAATACGGTTTCTGCTCATGAACTCCAGAAATAACGAAGCTGCGATACGTTTGCAGCCATCCGTAAACGGATGATCTTTGATCATGAAGTAAAGCAGATTTGCAGCTTTTTCTTCAAGAGAAGGATAGACCTCCCGCCCGAACACATTCTGATATACTGCTGCGAGAATTCCCTCAACTTTACCCGGCTCTTTTTCCACGCCAAATACATCGGTTTTACCTGCGTATTTCATATGATCGATGATACTTCTGCACTCTTCATAGGAAAGACGATACACAGGTTCAGTTCCTTCAGGTCGTGTCAATGACTGATGATCGTAGTTATCCAGCAAAGACAATGCATCTGTATAGGCATTTACAGCTTTCAGTACTTCCGCTTCTTCCACATCAAAGGAACCGGCAATGATCCGTGATTGCAGCTCAATAGTTTTGCCTTGTGCTGAAAGAAGTCTTTCATTAACGGCATATCCCTGCAGAATGTATTGCTTCAACACATTGTTTGCCCAGCGTCTGAAAGTAATGCCTTTTTTCGAATTAACTCTGTAGCCAACACTCAGAATCATATCGAGATTATAAATCCTCGGTTTCCGGCCTCCTGTACTTTTATCGGAAAATCCGATAGAAGTTTCATCCAACTCACCTGAAGAAAGAATATTATTGATGTGTTCGCTGATTGTTGCCTGTTTAACATCAAACAATGCTTCCATCTGCTTCTGTGTCAGCCATACAGTATCCTTATCAGGTGTGACTGTAACCTCTATTGATGTCTCACCATCAGTGAACAAAACAATTTCATTATTAATCATTTGAGAAGCCTCCTCTCTTATATATTGTTCAAAAAGTCAGAATCTCCACAAAGAATACTCACATCATAATAAAATCAGTTATGCAAAAACTTTTTCGAAATAGCGTTTGTGATACTGTATATGTACAAGCTGGGTATGATAAAAATGAAAATCTCCTAGCTTGTTTCCCTTCAAAAAATCAGTTGAAAGGGTAAGGTAGATTGGATAAGTGATAGTTTTCCAGGACATACTTATTCAATCTTTTTCCCGCGAGTTTTGCAGAGTGTTGGTAAAAAATGAATCAAATCCCATATTTTCGTGGATTATTGATGAAATAGTCACGATATTTCAATGTTTTGTGCAAATACAAATTGCACAAAATGATAAGTCTGACTTTTTCCAGCGTATCATTCGGCTTATTCATATAGAAGGCAAACAGAT
>JAUNEN010000018.1:27369-42152 GCA_030525525.1 Erysipelotrichaceae bacterium | reverse complement strand
TGATCAGTCTGTCTGTTTCACAACGCCGGAAAGATAAGCTGCGAACATCCGGTCGGCAGTTACGGTGATATCGTAGGATCCGCGTTCGGTTGCCCAGTCAAAGATGATGCCTTTGGCCAGAATGCAGAGTTCTTTTGCGACTGTGTCCGCATCGTTGCCTTCTTTGAGCTCATTTTCTTTTTCGTGAAGGTATTTCCGGGAAATCTCGTAGAAGGCATTGTACATATAAGCCGGGTCAATGGCACGGTTTTTTGCGTTGAAGAAGTTCATGCAGAAATCCACGCCGTAGTCTGCTGAATAGCGGATGTAATATCTGTAGGTGATCATCATCTGTTCAGACAGAGTTGCATTGTTCATTTCATCAATATGTTCTTCGATAAAACGGTCGGCAGAAATGTTGTAATAATAGGCAAGCAGTTCATCCTTGTTTTTGAAAAAATGATAGAAGCTGCCGTTGCTTGTGCCGGAGGCTGCGCAGATCTTCCGGATGGTCAGTTTGTCATATCCTTCTTTTTTCAGAACCTCAACTGCTGTTCTGAAGATCAGCTCGCGTGTTTTCTTTCCGCTTTCAGTCAGACGCTCATCCTCGTACATGCATCAATTCCTCCTGTTGTGGTGATCATATCATTTACTGTGCAATAAAGCAAAGCCGGCCATTTGCAGGCCGGCCTGTTCTCAGAGGGAAAGTCCTAGGAAATATGCTTCTTCGATATTCTTCAGTCCCGGTTTCACTTTTTCGCTGTCACCGGTGATTCTGACATCAAAGCCTTTTGCTTTCAGTTCATCTGCAAGTGCAGTATTGGGCACGGAACCGATACTGATGACGATATCCGTCACATCGTAGATTTTCTTGACTTCATCATTCTGTCTGAATGTGACTGTACCGTTCTCATAGCTCTCAAAGAAAGCTTTGGCATAGGCATCAACCTTGTATTCATCCATTGCTTTGAACAGGAAATGGTTGTTGGAGAATTCACCGTCCGCAGAAATTCTGTCCCTGACTTCCAGAATGGTCACTTCTTTGAAGTCCTGCGCCATGTGAACAGCTGTTTCAACACCGACGGAACCGCCGCCGATGACGACAGCCTTGTTGCCGGTGAGATTCTTTCTGCCGCTGAGAATTTCCTGTGCTTTGAAGATGTTGTCACCTTCAAGGCCTTTGCCTTTGAGCATGCGCTCGGTGCTGCCGCATGCATAGACAATCACATCCGGTTTTTCTTCTTCAGCTGTTTTGAGGGAATAAGGTGTATTCAGATTGATGGTGACGTTGTATTTTGCCAGCTGATGCTTCAGCCAGATGAGCAGAGTTGTGAAATCCTGCTTGGCAGAAGGCACTGCCGCGAGTTTCCATTGTCCGCCCAGATGATCGGAAGCTTCATAAAGTGTGACATTGTGTCCCTTCATTGCGGCACTCATGGCTGCCTCGCAGCCGGCAATTCCGCCGCCGATGACGGTAACTTTTTTCGGTGTATCCGTCACAGTGAGATCGGTGCAGTATTCTTTGAGTGTTCTTGGATTGACGAGGCACTGGATGGGAATGTTCTTACGCAGATTTCCCAGGCATCCCTGCACACAGCCGATGCAAAGCTGAATGTCATCTCTGTTACCTTCGAGGTATTTCTTCGGAGCCAGCGGATCTGCCAGGGAGGCACGTCCCATTGCCGCAAAATCACAGATTCCGTCCTCGATGATATTGTTTGCGACATCGAAGTTTACGATTCTGCCGATGGCAATTACCGGAATATTGTGAATGACATCGCGGCATGCCTTCACATTCTGGATGAAACCGATCACGGAAATATGAGCAGGGGGAATGACTGCCCATTCTGTTGCGTTGACACCCTGGGAAATTGTGATCGCATCAATCGGTTCCTTTGCGTAGATTCTTGCTACTTCACGTCCTTCATTGATGGAAAGACCGCCGGCGACATATTCATTGACAGTCAGTTTGAAAAGAACCGGATAATCTTCTCCGACTGCTTCACGGACTGCCTCGATGACTTCTCTTCCGAATCTTGTTCTGTTCCAGGTGGTTCCGCCGTATTCGTCACATCTCTTGTTGGAATACGGTGAGTTGAACTGGTTGATCAGATAGCCGTGCGCACCATGCACTTCGACTGCGTCAAAACCGCATTTCTTTGCTCTTTTGGCTGCGTCGGCATATGCCTGAATGACAGCGTGAATATCTTCTTCTGTCATTTCCTTCGGATTCTCAAATGAAGGGGGATCCTTGTACGGAGAGGGTGCCATGCACTGCACACCGTTGATTTTGCTGTTGGTCTGTCTGCCGGCATGATAGATCTGGCAGCAGATCTTTGCGCCGAGTTTATGAATTCTTTCGACAAAAGCAGTATGAGCTTCAATCTGCTCATCGCTCCATAAACCGGGAAGATCGCGGAAGCCGCCCGCATAAGGGGTGACTGCATAGTCTTCGGTAATGATCAGGCCCCATCCGCCTCTGGCTTTTTCTTCGTGATACTGAATGAAGCGTTCGGTCGGCATACCCTCGGGGGTACATGTGTTGGTGACCATGGCCGGCACGATCAGACGGTTCTTCAATTCCATGTTTCCGATTCTGCCGGGAGTAAAAGCTGCGTTGTTTCTGATGTTGGTGTCCATATATACACTCCTTTGCGGAATCAATATAGCATATAATTAGAACATATACTAGAGCGTGTTCTAATTTCGGCTGAGATTTTCACTGAAGGCTGATGAAGCAGCTTCAGGCGGCTGTATTTTGACGTGCATTCAATGCATTGCCGAATACTTCCGGCAGTCCTGGAAAAACTGAAAAACACCGGCCATTGACCGGTGTGAATCTTCATTGAATCGGCGGCTGCAGGAAGATGCCTGAAATCAGAATCCGCCGACCTGAATGCTGCTGTCTAAAGCTGTGATGATCTGTGACATACGGCCATACAGTTCCTGATAGCCCGGACAGATGGAATCATTGAGCTGGGTAAAAGGATAGACTTCTATATCAAGCCACTGCACCGCTTCGCCGTATGTCCAGTGCAGATCTGCCTTGACATCGGAAAGGGTGATTTCTGTTTTGCCGTTTTCAGTTCTCTTGTTGATGGTGACTGCTCCCATCATACCGACAAGCGAATCATCGAACTGGGCACTGATCAGGTTTCCGAGTGCATAGAAACAGATTGTTTTGTTTCCGTTGATCCACTGTACCGGCTGGATCATATGGGGATGGTTGCCGATGATGATATCGCATCCGGCATCCGACAGAGCCTGTGCCATCCAGAGCTGATGATCATCGGGGTAATCGGCATATTCGGTTCCCCAGTGAATTGCCATGATAACCACATCGGCCATTTCACTTGCTCTTCTGACCTGATCAAGCATTTCTTCTTCATAACCGGTATAGCTGTTGACCAGGTATTCCTGACCTTCGGGCATCGGGATTCCGTTGGTGCCGAATGTCCATGAGAGGAATGCATAGGAAATGCCGTTGCATTCTCTGACGGAAATTTCATTTCTTTCTTCCCATGACAGATTTGTGCCTTCCATCAGAATCTGATCTTCATGGGATTTCCAGAAGTTGTACTGGCTTTCAATTCCAGCTGCACCCATATCCATGGAGTGATTGGTTGCCGTGGATACCAGATCAAATCCTTCTTCAATCATATTCACGCCGAATTCCTGCGGTGAATTGAAAACCGGAAAGGAGCTTAATCCCATTTCCGTACCGCCGAGGATTGTCTCCTGGTTGTAATAGGCCACATCGTACTGTCTTGCGATTTCTCCGATCCGATCCAGCATCGGCTTGAAATCATATGAACCATCAGGCAGTCCTGCAGTCTGGTAAACCGCACCATGGATCAGGCCGTCGCCGACCATGAAGAGCGAGAAGGAAGATTCTTCCACTTCGGGCGTTTGCGTAGGGGTGGGTTCAGGCTCTTGTGTAACGACAGGCAATTCTTCGTTATGAGTCTCTGCTGACTGGGGCTCTTTGACATTCTCGTTTGCTGTTTTTGCATTCCGGTGTCTTATGATGAAGATACCGGTAATCAACAGAGCTGCCGCAACAACCGTGCCGATGATGATTTTAACTGTTCTTTTCAATTTCTTTCTGCGTGCCATGTTTGTCATCCTCTTTTCAGTCGGAACACTGTGCATCATTGTTTTCCACCAGCATAGTTTAACAATATGAGCGCAAAATTAATACAGAACAGACATCATTTTTTCATTTGGATCATTCTGAACTGCAGATTCAGCATCTCTTTCTGACAAAAGGAAGCACTTTGGCCAACAGCGGACATCAGCTTTGGATAGTTGTGATATGCTATTGTTATCAGGAGTCAGTTTATGGCAGAGAAAATTGTAATAGCGCTGGGCGGCAATGCGCTTCAGTCATGCAAAAGCGATGCGACAGCCGAATCGCAGCTTAAAGTCGTCAAAAAGACATGTGAATATCTGGCGGATATTTCATGTATGGGTTATGAAATCGGAATTGTCCACGGCAACGGGCCTCAGGTCGGTAGAATTCTTTTATCATATGAAATGTCAAAGGATGTCACACCGCCGATGCCTTTTGATGTGTGCGGAGCCATGTCACAGGGATATATCGGCTATCATATCCAGGAAGGTCTGAAATACGCCCTCAACAAAAGAAACCGGAATATTCCGGTCGTTTCACTTGTGACACAGACAGTGGTCGAAAAGAAAGATCCTGCTTTCAACGATCCGACCAAGCCGATCGGCAAATTCTATACAAAGGAAGAAGCGGAAAAGCTGGCTGAGGAAAAAGGCTATATCATGAAAGAGGATTCGGGCAGAGGATACAGAAGAGTGGTCCCTTCACCCAAGCCCCGCCGGATCGTCGAGATTGATGCGATCCGTGCTTTATGGCCGACAACCATCACAATTTCAGTGGGCGGAGGCGGAATTCCGGTCATTCAGAAAAACAACGGTGAACTGCAGGGAGTGGCTGCTGTCATTGATAAAGATGCCGGTGCCGAACTGCTGGCAGAAGGAATTGATGCGGATATTCTGATGATTCTGACGGAAGTCGAGAAAGTCGCAATCAATTTCAATAAACCGGATCAGATCGATCTGGATCATCTCTCCCTCGAAGATGCATCACGCTATATCGATGAAGGCCAGTTTGCCCCGGGCAGCATGTTGCCCAAAGTTCAGGCAGCCATGCGTTTTGTAAGGAGATACCCGGATAAGAAGGCAATCATTACATCTCTTGACAAGGCTGTGGAAGCTTTGAAAGGTGAGGCGGGAACAGTCATCACATTTGCGTGAATATATTGTTTCTGTATCATTTTTTGTTGTTGACGCAAAAGATATGTTCTTTTGTCTGATGCACACATGTATGCACATTTACAGAAAACGAGCCGGCATCAGCCGGCTCATTGATTTCATTTGTCTGTTTCACTGAACCATTCGCCTTTGCGGTAAAAGCGGACGGACAGGAATGTGGCTGTGATCCAGCCGATCGGCCAGGAACACCAGATCCCGGCAGAACCAAGAGCAGTCTTTGACAGCAGGATGGCAAGGGTGACACGAAGGATCAGATCCGTGAATGTGGCAGTCATGAATTCATTCATCCGTCCTGCTCCGCGAAGGATACCGTCAGCAACAAGCTTTGCGGAAACGACAGCGTAGAAAGGTGATACGATGCGCAGAAATGTCAGACCGGTTTTCATCGCTTCGCCGGAAGTCTCATTCATGAATAACATCAGCAATTGCTTACCGGCAAACAGATACAGTGAAGTCAGAATCAGAGATAAGATCCACACCAGTTTCAGACCTGCCCGGAAGCCCTCCGGAATCCGCTTCAGCTTTTTCGCACCGATGTTCTGTGCGGCATAATTGGATACTCCGTTGCCAAGAGTCGTAAAGGAAGTGATGACAAGATTATTCAGTTTGATGGCAGCGGAATAGCCGGCGATCACGCCGGGACCGAAGCCGTTGATCACGCTCTGCAGAATGATATTTCCGATTGAGATGAAACTCTGCTGGATGGTGCTGGGCACTGCGATTCTTGCGATACTGCCGCATGTGCTCCAGGAAAACAGCGGATAGGGTTCTGTTGTTTTAATGCCTTTGAGACGCTTCATGACGACAGCAAGGGCCAGAATACAGCTGATTCCCTGACAGATGAATGTTGCCCATGCTACACCTGCAACTCCCATCTTGAGGCCTGCGACAAACCAGATATCCATAAAGATATTGGTGACGGAGGAAGCGGCCAGAAAATAAAACGGCGTTTTCGAATCGCCCATGGCGGAGAAGATGCCGTTGGATATGTTGTAGAAGAACATAAACGGCAGTCCCCACATATAGATATCAAGATAAAGCTTTGAATCAGCCATGATTTCCTGCGGTGTTCTGATCAGCTTCAGAAGTGCTCCGCAGGAAAGGATGCCGATTGCCATTAACAGTGCGCATAATGCACCGCTTGCGATCATTGCGGTTGAGACCGCTTCTTTCATGCGCTCATATTTCTTCGCACCGAAGAATGTGGATACGATGACGGAACATCCGATATTGCAGCCGAAGGCAAAGGCAATGAAGATCAATGTGATTTCGTAGCTGTTGCCTACTGCCGCCAGGGCGTTTTCTCCGATGAATTTACCTGCCACAAGACTGTCGGCGATATTGTACAGCTGCTGGAAAATGATACTTCCAAACAGCGGCAGGCAGAACTGCCACAGTACTTTCTCAGCTTTTCCTTCGGTCAGATCTTTGTTCATACTAGTCTCTTTTCTATTTTTCAAAACGATATTTATTATATTCTGCAGTTTGTATATGTAAACAATTCTCTCCTGCATTTTTTTTGTGCTTTTTTCTGTGTACTGATCCGTCTGCAGGGATTGCGCAGCAAGAATGAAAGAGGCTTTTAAATGGACAGATAAACATCCGCAAAGTAGAATATTCCCATGAAAATTTATGACTTATATATCAATGAAGAAGAATATGCCGATCTGAACGGGGAAAAAGCAGTCAGGCATCTGTCTGAAGCAATTCAGATCAATACAACCAGCTACATGGATACGTCAAAAACCGACTATGCGGAGTTTGACCGTTTCCATGAAAAAATGAAGGAATGGTATCCGGAAATCATGAAGCAGGGTGAATTCCGGAAAATCGGCTACAGTATATTGATCCGCATTGAAGGCAGCGATCCGTCTTTGAAACCGGCGCTGTTTATGGCTCATCAGGATGTTGTTCCGGTTGTTAAAGGAACCGAAGAAGACTGGATTCACGGGCCTTTCAGCGGAGATGTCGCAGATGGTTATATCTGGGGCAGAGGTGCTTTTGATATCAAGGAAATGCTGATTGCAGAACTGGAGAGTCTGGAATACCTTCTTGAAAACGGAAAGCAGTTCAGGCGCACACTGTATCTGGCATTCGGCCATGATGAGGAAGTTCTCGGCTCCGGTGCGGCGGCTGTTGCCGGGTATCTGAAGGAACAGGGTGTTGAACTGGAATTTGTCATGGATGAAGGCGGCCGATTCGGCAGCGGCGAAGCGTATGGAGCGGATATCGCAGTCGGCAGTATCGGAATGTATGAAAAAGGATATGCCGATGTGAAACTGTCGGTTGAATCATTCGGCGGCCACAGCTCCAATCCGTTTAACGGCACTTCGCTCGGCGTTCTGTCAAAAGCGATTGCGGCGATTGTCGATCATCCTCTTGAAAATGTTCTGCCTTCCAGCATCAAAGAGAGCCTGCGCATTCTTGCGCCTTATATCAGACGGGGGCCTCTGAAGGAAGCGGTCAAAGATATTGAAGCCAATGAAAGTGAAATCATTGCTCATTATCTCTCGCATCCGGATCTCAACAATCAGATCCATACAACGATTGCGCCGACCATGATTTCCGGCGGCTCAGAAGCCGGCAACGTCATGCCCCAGCACATGGAGGCAGTGATCAACTTCCGCTTAGCCCCGCAGGATACAGACGCAAGCCTGCTTGAACACTGTCAAAGACTGGCCGGCAAAGATGTGAAGGCTGAGTTTATTGTGGCCAATGAAGCATCCAGAGAATCCCGTTTTGATTCATTTGGGTTTAAAATGCTGCAGTCAGTCCTGTCGCATTATTTCAAAGACATTGTCTTCGTTCCGTCCGTCAACACCACGGCAACCGATGCCCGCAGCTATGAAGGCATCTGCGATTGCTGCATGAGGTTTGAACCTTTCCTGGAAGATCCGGAAATCAGAGCCAAAGGTGTTCACGGAACCAATGAGCGTATCTCCGTCCGTACCTACCTTCAGGGCATCCGTGTTCTGATCCGTATGATGGATCAGGTATGTTAGTCAAATGTCTTTCATTTTAAATAGGTTTTTGTTATATATACCGTTGTCAGGTTGAAAGATATGAATGAAAGAGTACTGCAGATTCTGATCGATTCGTTTATGAAAATACTGATGGCCGGCATTAAGGTAACCATTCCCCTTGCCGTGCTGTCATTTCTGTTTGCCCTGATTATCTCCGTACTGGTCGCTGTGATCCAGTATGCAGAAATCAAGGGTCTGAAGCAGCTTTGCCGCTTCTATATCTGGATTATCAGGGGCACGCCGATTCTGGTGCAGCTTTACCTGGTATTCTACGGTCTGCCTTCCGTGGGCATCGTATTGCCGGCATTTCCTGCCGCAGTGCTGTGCTTTGCGATCAACGAAGGAGCCTACATGGCAGAAAGCATGAGAGCTGCCCTTGAAGCAGTTCCCAAAGGCCAGCTGGAAGCGGGCTTCTGTGTCGGTATGAGCTATTGGCAGATCATGCGCAGGATCATCCTGCCGCAGGCATTCCGCACAGCCTTCCCGTCATTGTCGAATTCCTTTATCTCCATGATCAAGGGAACTTCAATGGCTTCCACCATCACCGTCAGTGAAATGATCCGCCAGACGCAGATTATCAACGGCCGTGTCTATCAGTCGCTTGCTCTGTATCTGGAGGTCGGCTTTATTTATCTGATCTTCTGTACCGTTCTGACATGGCTGCAGAGCTGGGGAGAGAAGAAACTGAATGCATACGGAGGCACCAGATGATTGATGTTGAAAATGTAACAAAGTCATTCGGTGACTTCGGCGCCCTGAAAGGTGTCAGCCTGCATGTGGACAAAGGCGATGTCGTTGCGATTCTCGGACCTTCCGGTTCCGGAAAGACGACACTGCTCAGATGCATCAATTTCCTGGAAATCGCAGATCAGGGAACGATGACATTTGATGATGAAACATTCGACATGCATTCCATCAGCAGAAAAGACATCGGCAGATTAAGGAGAAAGACAGCCTTTGTCTTCCAGAACTACAATCTGTTCCTGAACAAAACAGTGCTTCAGAATGTGACGGAAGGGCTGATCATTGCCCGTAAGATGGCAAAGGACGCTGCCGAAAAGAAAGCGATTGCCGCTCTTGAAAAGGTCGGTATGGCAGACCGTCTTGAATCCTACCCGTCGCAGTTATCCGGCGGTCAGCAGCAGCGTGTCGCCATTGCGAGAGCGCTTGCGGCAGATCCGGAAATCATCTACTTCGATGAACCGACCAGCGCACTTGATCCGGAATTAATCGGTGAAGTTCTTGCGGTTATGAGAGATCTTGCCAATGAAGGAATGACGATGCTGGTGGTGACCCATGAAATGAACTTCGCCCGCAATGTTTCCAGCAAGGTGATCTTCATGGAAAACGGACAGGTGATTGAAGCATCCGATTCAAAAACATTCTTCGAAAATCCGAAGGAAGAAAGAACAAAACTCTTTATCCAGTCAATTCAGGCCGGAAGAGAATAGGAGGAAAGAAATGAAAAAGACACTCAGTTTTTTAATGACAGCCGTTTTAGCACTCACATGTACAGCAACTTCAGGCTGCGGAAAAAAAGAATCTGCACTTGATCAGATCAAGGAAAGAGGATATCTCATCATCGGTACTGAAGGAAACTGGTCACCGTGGACATATCATGATGAAAAGACAAACGAGCTGACCGGCTTTGATGTCGAAGTCGGCAAAGCAATCGCAGCTGAGCTTGGCGTGGAGGCACGTTTTGAGGAAGCTGCCTGGGAAAGCCTTCTGGCAGGGGTTGATTCCGGCCGCTTCGATATCATCTGCAACGGCGTCGGCTATACCGAAGACCGTGCATTGAGCTATGAATTCTCAGAACCGTATGTCTATACAAGAAAGGTTCTGATCGTTACTTCAGACAATGACACCATCAAGTCATTCGATGATCTGAAAGGAAAGACAACTGCAAATTCTTCCGGTTCAACATATGCCGCCTATGCAGAAGAATTAGGCGCAAAGGTTGAATACATCGATACCTTCGGAGAAACCATCACTCTTCTGAAGCAGGGAAGAATCGATGCGACGATCAACTCGGAAGTTTCGTATCTTGACTACATGACTCAGCATCCTGAAGAGCAGATCAAGATTGCTGATCAGAGTGAAGGTGAATCTGTCTGCTATCCGGTCAAAAAGGGTGAGACGGAACTTTGCGAAGCAGTCAACAAGGCGCTTGAAAACCTCCGTTCCTCCGGAAAGCTTGCTGAACTTTCCGTGCAGTTCTTCGGCGGCGATATCACAAACAAATAACTGATATTGATACGGGTGCTGAGATTTCAGTGCCCGTTTTCTTTTTGACTTCTGAGCCGGAATGTATGGAACTGGCTGACAGGAACTCCGTATAATATTGTCGTATAAAAGAAAGCGGGAAAGATAATGTCAAGAACAGAAACATATTACAATATGGGTTTCAGGCTGGTCTGTCCTGATGTATTCGACCATCCCAGAGGACAGGTTTCCCCGATGGAGATGGGAAACAGAGGCGACGGTATCTATTTCATGATGTATACATATATTGCCGCAAGCACGGAAGAACTGAAGGCGATGCGCAGTCAGCCGGGTGGCGAAATGAGTGCAGAAGATGCTCAGAAGGTTCTCGATGCCATGGCTTCGCTTGCGGTTGTTGCCGGGATCGGCGGCAATCAGAAAGAAAAGGAAATTGCTGAAAAACTGAAGATGGGAGAAGGATCGAACGATCACTTCACAGAGGTCGGCAGATATAAGGATATAACATATTATGTCATTACCAGTGCAGACACCGATGAAGCATTCATGAAGGCACAGCCTCAGTATGCAGATGAATTCCGTGCCCTTCAGGAAGGCCTGATTGAAGCAATGAAGAATGCAGAGTATTTCGGACCGATGATTCCCGGCGCCGATCAGGTCGGCAAAACCATCCGCTTTGAAACAGAAGATATTGACGGCAATCCGGTGAAGAGCGAAGATCTCTTCGCTGAGCATGAAGTGACAATGATCAATATCTGGGCAACCTGGTGCAAACCCTGCAAGAGCGAACTGGAAGAGCTCGGCAATCTTCACTTACGTCTAAAGAAAAAGAATGCGGCAATTATCGGAATCTGCGATGATGCAGAAGAGAAAAGGGAAGAGTGCAGGGCGTTGATTGCTGAAAAGAATCTTTCATATCTCAATATTCTGCCGGATGCGGGCATGATGAAAGAGCTGGCTGTTGAGAATTTCCCGACATCATTCTTTGTCAACCGTGAAGGAAAGATCGTGACATATCCCGTGATCGGAGTACCGGCAGATCTTTCGGATTATGAAAAAACAATTGACAGCCTTCTGGGCGGTGAAACAGAGGTGAAAGAACCTGCAGAAACAAATGCCGCTGAAACAAAGACGGACACTTGCCGTGTTGTCATCAAAGATGAAGCAGGAAGTCCTGTGGCAGGTGTCAGAGTTCAGTTCTGTTCTGATACAGCATGTATCATGGGAAAGACGGATGAAGAAGGAATTGCTTCATTCAATGCTGAAAAAGGTCAGTATACCGTTCATGTTCAGAAGGTACCTGAAGGCTATGAACATTGTGATGAAGAATTTGCAGTGAATGAAAATCTTGATGATGTAACGATCATTCTGAAAAAAGCATAAGCATCCATGAAAAAAGGGAACTGTATATTTCGTCTGAATCGGGAAATCATACAGTTCCTTTTTACTTTGCTTTGATGATCTGAATATGAATTATTTGTTTAACAGCAGCCAGTTGTAAACGGCACCGACCATGTTCGCATCAGCTGTATATTTGCAGGTTTCAATTGCAGTTTCAGCCATGCTGAAGCCGTTGAGTATCGGCGCGAATTTGCTGTATTCTGCTTTGACATCAGCCAACAGTCTCGGGTTGCGGGATACACCGCCGCCAAGAACGATCTTTTCAGGATCGAGCATCATCTTCATATTGATGACGACCCAGACAAGATTGGCAAGCCATTTGCTGTAAACTGCACAAGTGACAGGATCCCCTGCATCAATCCATTCGAAGACATCTCTGCCGCTGTAAATTGGAAGATTGGGGTCGGGATCGGGTGCACCCATGGTCATGAATTCTGAAACTTCAAACTGCTTCGGTGTCATGCCTTTGGCAGCTGCCACCATTGCCAATAATCCGGTCGTTGAAGCACCCGTGGCAGCCAGGTTGTCAAATCCGTAGTTGCCCGGTGTGACAAACAGACCGCTGATTTCACCGGATGCGAAATGAGCGCCTTTGCGCAGTTTTCCGTCCATGATAATGCCGCCGCCAAGACCGCTTCCGATGATAATCGCCGCGCCATCCGTGACGCCTTCCAGCGAGCCTTTCCATTTTTCTGCAAGGACTGCAGCTTTTCCGTCATTTTCAACGGAAACAGGGATATCCACTTTGCCTTTGAGCAGTTCAAACAGATTCTTTCCGCCCATTGCCATTGTGTAGGCACCGGCGGAACTCAGATGACCGGTGCTGCTGTCAATGACACCGGGCATTGAGATTGCAATGCCGTCAATCTCTCCTTTGTATTTTTCATATAGGTCTGTAATAACTTTGACGAAATCATCGCTGCTTCTTAACGGAGCAGGGATTTCACCTCTTTCTGTGATCGCTGCATCTTCGTCCATGAGGCAGTGCTTTACAAAAGTACCGCCGAAATCCATAGCCAGAAATTTCATGATATTTTCTTCTCCTCTTGCTGAAATTATATAATAAGCTGACTCAAAAATGCAGATTCTCCGGTCTGCATGCAATGGATTCTGCATTTTTATATCAACGGCAAGAAGACCCCATCCATATAACTGACAATAGCTTTATAAATAGCTCTTTGAAGTTTATCTGACCGGAGCGGATATTATCTGCGACGGCGGCTGTATTGCTTCCGGGGCAACAGCATTTGCAGGATAAGGACAGCAGGAGACAGATTGTTTCCTGTTTTTTTCATTTCTTAAGATGCGTGACGGCTATTGACACAGCAGGTTTAACGCATTAAACTGAAATTGAAGGTAGAATAGATTAAACCTTGGAGGATAATATGGAAACACCGAAGATTTTTGAAAGCGAATTTCAATTCTGTGAGATTCTCTGGGAAAATGAACCGGTCAACAGCACTGAACTTGTGCGCTTATGCAAAGAGAAGCTCGGCTGGTCCAAGGCAACAACCTATACCGTGATCCGCAGACTCAGCGAGCGGGGAGCGGTGAAAAATGAGAATACAATGGTGAGCTCTCTCATCAGCAGGGAAGAGGTTCAGGCATATGAAATCAATGACCTTGTTCAGAAGAGATTCAGAGGTTCGCTGCCTGCATTCATCAACACATTTGCAAAACATGAAAAACTCAGCGAAGCGGATATCAATGAACTGGAGAAGATGATATCCGACTACCGGAAAGGACAATAATCATGGAAGAGCTGTTACTGAAGTGTATCAATCTTTCGATCCGTGCATCCTATATGATTCTCGCTGTTCTTCTGATCCGCATGATTTTTGCAAAGGCGGAAAAGAAGTATATGGTATGGATGTGGATCCTGGTCGGCATCCGTCTGATCTGTCCGCTCTCCATTCCGGCGCTGCCGAGTGTTCTGCCGCCGACAGAAGTCATCCCGGAAGATATCGCACTCAGTCACACGCCGCAGATTGCCAGCGGAATCCAGGCAGTTGATCAGGCGGTGAATCCGGCTCTGCAGCAGCACTTTACACCGGCTCCTGCCGATTCTGCCAATCCTCTGCAGGTGGTGAATGCAATTGCTTCGGCAGTCTGGATCGCCGGAATGATCTTCATGTTCGGCTATATGATTGTTTCATCTCTTCTTCTGAAGAGAATGATCAGAAAATCCGGACCTCTGCATCAGGGAATTGCAGAGAGCAAACAGTTTGAAGGACCGTTTGTCTTCGGAATGATTCATCCGGTCATCTGCCTGCCGCCGGGAGATGAAGAAAAGAAAAAGATGATCCTTCTTCATGAGAGAACACATATTGAAAGAAAAGATCATATTCTCAAGCCTCTGGCCTTTATCATTCTTTCGGTTTACTGGTTCAATCCGCTGGTATGGCTTGCGTATCGTCTGTTATGCAGGGATATTGAGATGGCATGCGATGAAGCTGTCATTGCGAAGATGGCCCGCAGGGAAAGAAGCTGCTATGCAGAGACTCTGCTCAGCTGTGCTTCATCCGGACTGCCTGCAGCTTCACCGGTAGCGTTCGGCGAAACGGATGTCAAAAAGAGAATCAAAAACATTCTGAAATACCGCAAACCGTCGGCAGTACTTGCAGCTTGTCTGATAATCTCTGCACTGGCGGTCTCTGCCGGATGCTTCGCAGATCAGAAAACGGAACCGCAGAAAACAGAACCGGCTGACTCACAATCACAATCGGGAAATACAGACGGCAAAGACGGTGACAAAAAAGAAGACACAGCGGGTCGGGAAACTCCTGATACAAAAACAGTCATCACTGTAGAATCACTGCTTCAGAATCCGTCAGCCTATGTGAATACTTATGT
>JAUNEN010000018.1:0-27269 GCA_030525525.1 Erysipelotrichaceae bacterium | reverse complement strand
TCATCACTGTAGAATCACTGCTTCAGAATCCGTCAGCCTATGTGAATACTTATGTCTATGTACAGGGCAATCTGCCGCAGAGTATCTCCGGCACTGATGAAAGCGGAAAGCCGATTATTTATCTTGCCGGCGTGAATGATCTCAATCAGCATATCCGGCTCATCGATGAAATTCCGCAGGATGGTGCATGTCTGGTAGAAGCATATGGTGATCTTGTGTATCTTGATAACGGGGAACTGGCACTGTCACTGGATGGATATGAAGTCCTTTCACAAGAGTCCGTTCAGCCGGCACAGGTTTCACTGACGGTTGAATCTCTGATTCAGAATCCGTCACCTTATGCGAATCAATATGTCTATATACAGGGAAATCTTCCTCAGAGCATCGCAGGATTTGATGCAGGGGGAAATGCGATTCTGTATCTCTGTGGGGCAGAGGATCTCAATCAGCACATCCGTATCATCAACTACATGCCGACTGACGGATCATGTCTGGTTGAAGCGTATGGCACAATTGTTTATCTCGACAACGGAGAACTGGCAATCTCAATGGATGGTTATACAGTCCTCTCACAACAGTCTGTACAGGCAGCTTTGACGGTTGAATCCCTGATTCAGAATCCTTCAGCCTATGTGAATCAATATGTGCATATTCAGGGCAACCTTCCTCAGAGCATTGCCGGCTTTGATGCCAGCGGAAATGCAATCCTGTATCTCTGTGGGGCAGAGGATCTCAATCAGCATATCCGTATCGTTGACTACAAGCCGACTGACGGATCATGCCTGGTAGACGCGTACGGAACGATTGTCTATCTTGATAACGGGGAACTGGCAATCTCGATGGAAGGATACGATATTCTGCAATAAAGAAAAATATGAGCTGTAACGCAAGGTGACTGAACTGAGCTGTTCACCTGAGCGTGATCAGCTCTTTTTTCGACTTTTTGTCAAAGTGAAATGACAACGGAAATACGGCACAGATTATGCCGTAATTGCGCAGGGTAATCATGAATGAGGATTGCTATAGTAATGATGTGAAAAGACTATTCTGAGACAGGAGGAAACGATATGGCTTTTTCAAAAGACTTTCTGTGGTGCGGCTCAATCAGTGCTGCACAGGCAGAAGGCGGATGGAATGAAGGCGGGAAAAGCCCGGTTCAGATTGACTGCGGCGATGCCGGCTCAACCGCAGATATGAGATGGATTCACTACAGAAACAAAGACGGCAGCAGAGGAAAAATCCGTCAGTTCGGCAGACTGCCGGAAGGTGCTTCCTATGAACTGTTTGATGATGTACACTATATCAATCACACAGCCATGGATTTCTATCACCACTACAAAGAAGATATCGTGTGGCGCTTGCGGAAACACTCAGGGAGATCTCATGTCTGAATCCATGGTGCGTGTGCGCCCTCAGAGATAGTGTGCTCTGCTCGGGGCAGAACATCAGGGCGATGGTTCTGTATTTCGGCAAAAAGGATTCCTGGGAATATGCCGATCTGCGCCGGCTCATATCAGAAAGACTGCAGAGTGCAGATCAAACTGACATTGATGAAGCGTTTGTTTCATATACGTCATTTCTGACATTTCTGGGAAAATGAATGAAAAGATCGCAAACGTATACAAAGAAGACACTCAATGATGTCTTCTTTTCCTTTTTGTTGATCGGAAACAGGTTAAAATGAAAGAAGCTGAAGGTGAAAGAGAAATCCTGCAATCCATTCAGCCCAGTCAGCTGATAAAATATAAATACTGATATATGCAGACATACATTTCATTGATTCTCACCGGACTGATCCCGGTGATTGCAAGTGCAGTCCTGTTCACTGTTTCCAGATATGAAAAAATGCAGGGATTGCCCTATATGAAAAAACAGGTCCTGACCGGCCTGATTTTCGGCATGATCGCAATTTTCGGAACGGAGTTCGGAATTGTCTATAACGGAACAATCATCAATGCAAGAGATGCGGCACCTCTTTGTGCGGGTCTCATATTCGGGGCACCGGCAGGAATCATTTCCGGTTTCATCGGCGGCATCGAAAGATGGTTTGCCGTCTATTGGGGAAGAGGATATTTCACAAGAGTCGGCTGTACCATTTCAACCTGTCTTACCGGTCTGATTGCGGCAGGGCTGAAAAAATATATGTTTGATGACCGCATTCCTTCCTGGCTGCAGGCATTTACGATCGGGATTGTGTGTGAAGTGGTGCATATGCTGATGATCTTCATCACCAACATCACCGATACCAGCCAGGCGTTTACCTATGTCAGTGTCTGTACGCTGCCGATGGTTCTCATCAATGCGGCTTCTGTCGCATTTGCGGTGTATATGGTCAGGTATCTCGAACATAAACGGTCAAAAGAAGAACCGGCAGACAAAGCTCCGAATATCTCCGAGCTGTTTCAGAAGTATCTGGTATATCCGGTATTGATCGCATATCTTGTCACTTCGGTGTTTACCTATATTCTGCAGAATGCTATTTCGTCAGAGAATACAAGCTCTCTTTTATCACAGAATCTCGTGGATGTTTCAGATAATGCTGACAGGCAGTGCGATGAGATGATTATGCGCAATAACCGTCATATCGCAGCCAGTATTGTCAGCCATGAGGATGAAGGTTTTGCCGAGCTGACATACCGGTACGGCGCGTATGAAATCGATGTGATTGACACTGACGGCATCATTGTGCGTTCAAACAGACCTGACAGAATCGGCAGCGATCTTGATTTCGATCAGAATCTCTCAGCCTTGTTCAATGCAATTTCGACAGGCGGCTATGATGAATATGTCAGCGGCATGATGGGATCGGAAAGTGAACCGGGACTCACCGTGAAATACACCGGACTGAAAGCAGATGATGAAATCATTGCCGTCATTTATGATCAGGAACAGTATTATCTGATGTGCAGTGAAACGCTGCCGGTGGTTGTCTCCAACAGACATATCGGCAAAGAAGGCGGCCTGATGATTCTGGACACCAATTACAGACCGGTTGCCGCAACCGAAAGCCTGCTTGACGATATCATCACAGAGCAGTCAAAAGAACTGAAGTTTGAAGTATTGCCTGTCAATGAATTCATGACCTATACATGCACGATCGGCGGGATTCCGTATTACTGCATGACAACAAAAAATCAGAACTATCTGATCGCATCGGTTCTGCCGGTCAGTGAAGCGGATTTCTCAAAGCAGCTGGCGTTCTATCTGAACTTCTTCCTGCTCTCGATTGTGTTCGGCGCTCTGTTTGTCATGATCTATATCATCATCAGAAATGTCGTTGTCGGCAATATCCAGAAGGTCAACCGCTCTCTTGCGGCGATTACCGAAGGCAATCTGGATACGTCTGTGGATGTCAGATCATCGCAGGAATTCATTGATCTTTCCGATGATATCAATGAAACGGTCGGTACTCTGAAACATTATATTGCCGAAGCAAATGAGAGAATCGACGCCGAGCTGAAAACAGCCAGAGAGATTCAGGCTTCCGCACTTCCTTCCGTATTCCCGGACAGAGAAGAAGTGGATCTTTATGCACTGATGGACCCGGCAAAGGAAGTCGGCGGAGATTTCTATGATTTCTACTGGATCGGGAAAAACAAGCTTGTCTTTCTGGCAGCGGATGTTTCCGGAAAAGGAATTCCGGCGTCCCTGTTTATGATGCGGGCAAAAACAACACTCAAGTCATATGCCGAATCCCGAATTGCCGTGTCGGAAGTTTTCACCAACGCAAACAATCAGCTTTGTGAAGGTAATGATGCGATGATGTTTGTGACTGCCTGGATGGGAATTCTCGATCTTGAGACAGGTGAACTGAAATATGCCAATGCCGGTCATAATCCGCCTTTGATCCGCAGAAAGAACGGCAGGTTTGAATATCTCAAGGGTGCGGCAGGATTTGTGCTTGCCGGTATGGAAGGAATCAGATATAAAGAACAGTCGGTGATTCTCGAACCGGGAGATGAGATTTTCCTTTATACAGATGGGGTTGTGGAAGCGACCAATCCCCGCAAGCAGCTCTATGGCGAAGAAAGACTGCAGAAATGTCTGAACAGACACATCGGCAGCGATGCGAAAACCATCTGTCTTGCGATCAGAAAAGATGTGGATATCTTTGATGAAGATGCACCGCAGTTTGACGATATTACAGAAGTCTCACTGAAATTCCTGAAATACGGAGAGAAAAATACAGAATAAGAAAGAGGATGATTCAGCAATCGGATCATCCTCTTCATTTGGATTAATGGTTCATTTTGAATGCAATCTTTTTTGCAATCGCATCGGGTGCGATCCTTGAGCCGATATTCATCAGTTTGGGAAGGACTCCAGGATTGCATACGGCTCTGCCCTGCATCATTGCCTGATATCCGGCTTTTGCGACTGAAGCAGGATCTGCCGCATGTCTGAACATATTCAGCTGTCCTTCTGCGGCAGCTTTTTCAAAGCCTGTTGCAGTAGGGCCCGGACAAAGTGCAGTGACGGTAACACCGGTTCCTTTTGTTTCGGTGCTGAGGGCTTCCGAGAAGCTTTTGACGAAAGCTTTTGATGCATAATAAACAGACATGTCAGGTCCTGCGCAATATGCCGCAACCGAAGAGAGATTCAGGATTCTGCCGCTCCGTTTTGCGATCATATCCTTGAGATAACAATGCGTCAATTGCATCAGGGCAGTGATGTTGAGCTGAACCATCTCATATTGTTTCTGCCAGTCGGTATCTTTGAAGCTGCCGGCAAGCCCGAAGCCTGCATTGTTGATCAGGATTCCGATATTCAGCAGATTCTCTTTTGTGAACTGATATACATCAAGGGCGGCATCCTTCTTCGAAAGATCAACCGGAAATACATAGACACAGATGTGATATGTCTTTTCAAGCTGACTTTTGATGTCATTCAGTCTGTTTTCACTTCTTGCGGCAAGAACAAGGTCATAGCCGTCTCTGGCACAGAGTTTTGCAAACTCAAGGCCGAGGCCGCCGCTTGCGCCGGTGATTAATGCGGTAGGTTTCATAAGAAGAGTATACTCCTTCGAGCATGGCAGTGCCCTGTTGATTCCGTGCTTTTCAAAGGATGCAGCAGAGAAATACATATTGCGGTCTGCAGTGCCGAACCTGCATTTTCTTCTGAAAAAACGAGGAAAATCAGAACCTCCTTCAAATATTCGTATCAGAAGGGAGGCTCATTATGAGTGAGACTTTTAAGTTAACACATTTTTTTGTATTTCCCTCTGTAATCATCTTTGATCCATCCATTCTGAAGGACATCATCGCATTGTTTTTCCCGGATATTCAGATCGGCACTCTCACACCGGAAAAGACTTTTCAGGAGTACTATATCGCTTTCAAAGAAAATAAGAGCAGCCGCCTTGATGTGAAACTGAGCGATGATAAAAATATCATCATCTCAGAAATGCTGGTATATGAAGATCAGACAATTGAAATCAGAATTCAGAGATATATTGCATCAGAAATTGTCGATGAAATCAAACGCGGCAAAAAAGATCAGTTAGCGCAGACATATGTGCTGTTGATCACTGCACTTCCGTTCAATGGTGAAAGCTATGCAATCAGCAGATATAGATTAACCGATGAGTACGGTGAAAAAAAGAAACTGGAATCATCACCTGAAATCCTCGTTGTGTTTTATAATGGGGTTGAAGAAGGACTGAATGAAGAACAGAAAGATTTCCTGAAGTATCTGAGAACCGGGGAGCTTCATGAAAACAGCAGTCTTCTTGTGAATAAAGCACATCATGCAGTAATGACAATCAATGAAGACAAATACTGGAGAGAAGAGCTTATGACATTGGAAGGTATTAAGGAGCTGATTGAAAAGAAAGGCCGTAAAGAAGGAATCAATATTGAAAGAACAGAATTATTGAAACGGCAGATCTCAGCCGGAAAGAGTCTTGAGGAAGCTGCTGAAGTATTGATGCTCAGTAAAGAAGAAGTCGATGAAATCGTCGGAAGCGGATATCTTGAATTGAAATCATGATCCGGATATTTTCGGACCGGTCTCATCGGGAAGACATACAAATGAATTCATGAAAAAAGACATTTCTGCGGGAAAGAAATGTCTTTTTCAGATTGTTTTCGGATATTGAACTGATGATTTGCGCAGCTGCCTGAGGACTGAAGTTCGGGATTATTCAGGAACCTTGGGAAGCTTTGCAATGGATTCAGCGAGCTCTTCGTCACTCGGGATGTAGTTTGTCATTTCGCCGCTGTGGAATTTCTCATAAGCGACCATGTCGAAGTAGCCGGTTCCGGTCAGACCGAAGAGGATGGTTTTTTCCTCACCGCTTTCACGGCAGGCAATTGCTTCATCAATTGCAGCTTTGATGGCATGGGAGCTTTCCGGTGCCGGCAGGATGCCTTCGCAGCGTGCAAAGTATTCAGCTGCTTCAAAGACATCTGTCTGTTTCACCGAACGGGCTTCCATATAGCCGTCGTGATACAGCTGTGAAAGAACAGGACTCATGCCGTGGAATCGCAGACCGCCGGCATGGTTGGGAGCGGGAATGTAGCTGGAACCGATGGTATACATCTTGGCCAGAGGACAGATCATACCTGTATCGCAGAAGTCATATGCGAATGTTCCGCGGGTGAAGCTCGGGCAGGATGCAGGCTCGACTGCAATGAAACGGTAATCTGCTTCACCTCTGAGCTTTTCACCCATAAACGGTGCGATCAGTCCGCCGAGGTTGGAACCGCCGCCGGCACATCCGATGATGATGTCCGGTTTGATGCCGTATTTATCCATGGCTGCCTTTGTTTCAAGCCCGATCACTGACTGATGCAGAAGAACCTGGTTCAGAACGCTGCCGAGAACATATCTGTAGCCTTCATGTGTGACAGCATCTTCAACAGCTTCCGAAATTGCACAGCCAAGACTTCCGGTCGTGCCGGGATGTTCAGCAAGAATCTTTCTGCCGACTTCCGTGTTCATGGAAGGAGAAGGGGTGACGGAAGCACCGTATGTTTTCATGACTTCACGGCGGAAGGGTTTCTGTTCGTAGGAAACCTTGACCATGTATACACGGCAGTCAAGGCCGAGATATGCGCATGCCATGGAGAGTGCTGTTCCCCACTGTCCGGCACCTGTTTCGGTTGTGACGCCTTTGAGTCCCTGCTTCTTTGCGTAATATGCCTGGGCAATTGCAGAGTTGAGCTTATGGCTGCCGGATGTGTTGTTGCCTTCGAATTTGTAATAGATCCTGGCCGGTGTCTTCAGCTTTTCTTCAAGGCAGTAGGCACGTACCAGCGGTGCCGGTCTGTACATTTTATAGAAATCGCGGATTTCCTGAGGGATTTCGATATATGCATTTGTTTCATCGAGTTCCTGTGCGACAAGGTCACTGCAGAATACGGCACTCAGTTCTTCGGCGCTCATCGGCTTGCCGGTTGCGGGATTCAGAAGGGGAGCAGGCTTATTGGCCATGTCTGCTCTCAGGTTGTACCAGGATTTCGGAAGTTCGGTTTCTTCAAGATAGATTTTGTACGGAATGTCTTTCATTTCTGTTTCCTCCATATTTCCCGGGAATGAAAAAATCCCATCCCCGCAAATGCTGGGACAGGATTGAATCCTGCGGTGCCACCCGGCTTGACGTTAATACGTCCTCTCTTGCATACATTCATATGCAGGCTTTTTGATTACGGAGCGGCCGGCTCCGGCTTCCCTACTGTTGATGTTCAGGTTGCCCTCGGAAGTCCATTCGGTCTGCTGTTTCATGCTGCATTTCCACCGACAGCAGCTCTCTCTCATGATCGGTTTCAGACTTACTTACTCTTCGTCATCGGTTTGGATGAATTCATTTTTACATATGTAAATTGTGACGTCAATCGAAATGTTAAGCGTTTACAGAAAATATTTCGCTAGAAATTACATAAATGAAAACATTTACATTGCTGTGCGGCGCTGAAATATGAATCGATTAAAAGAGACTTCAGATTTACAGGTTTTTCTCTGAAGTCTTTTCCGTTTTTGCAATTATGCTTTGGTTACCTCGAATGCTTTCATGACTGCACGCACTGAGTCAAAGAGCTTCGGCTTGAGCTCTTCAAGCGGCAGAGGTGATTCGTAAAGGATTGCTGTATAGCAGGCGCCGTTGATCATTTCGATGATCAGATACATCATTGTTTTGACATCTTTGTAGAAATGTTCTTTTGATTCTTCGGCCTGTTTCAGAATGAGATCGAATGTTTCCGACATCTCTGCACTGTTTTCCAGAAGGGCCCAGCTCAGATTTTTATGGATAAAACGCAGCAGAATTCTGTCCTCCGACAGTTTCTCAATGATCCTGTCGGCAACATAGATGACTTTGTTTTCGAATGTATCATTTTTGTCGGGAATGCTGCTCAGTGCTTCATGGAGAATTTCATATGACTTGGAAATGATAATGCGGTTGCGGATATCATATTTGTCTTCAAAGTAAAAATAGAATGTTCCTTTTCCGATGCCTGCTTTTCTGGCAATCTCGGAGATGGTTGTATTCTGAAAGCCTTCCTCGGTAAACAGCTCAAAGGCTGCCTCCATCAGGGAGGTTCTTTTTTTCAGTTTGTTCAGTGCAGCTTTTCCGTCGGTTTTCATATTTTCCTCTTTTTCACAAAAATAATATCACAAAAAACTTGACCAATGGTCGAAAAAGATTAGAATAAAAATCGACCAAGGGTCGAAAAAAGGAAGTGCAATATGAAAAAACTCAGTTCACTGATTGTTAAAAAGAGGATGATGATCCTGATCATCTCTCTGGTATTGCTGATTCCTTCCGTGCTTGGCTATATCAGTACAAAGATCAATTATGACCTTCTGACATACCTTCCGAAAGAGATCGACACGATGAAAGGACAGGACATTCTGAAGGAAGACTTCAACACCGGCGCATTCTCGATGCTTGTCAGCGAGAATATGAAGGCAAAGGATGTCACTGCTCTGAAGGAAAAAATAGAAGAAGTCCCTCATGTCAAAGATGTCATCTGGTATGACAGTCTGCTGGATCCGTCAGTTCCGATGGAAATGCTGCCGAAGGATCTCTATGAAGCATTCAACAACGGGGATGCGACATTATTGATGATTCTCTATGATGACACATCTTCGGCGGACGGCACGATGGAGGCAGTCCGTGAGATCCGTAAGATTGCGGATGAAAGAGTCTTTGTCAGCGGTATGACGGCAGTGCTTGTCGATACCCAGGCATTAAGTGAAGCGGAAGCTCCGCTCTATGTACTGCTTGCCGTGATATTGTGTGCTCTCACATTGATGCTTGCCATGGACAGCTGGCTGATTCCGTTTGTCTTTCTGGCAAGTATCGGAATTGCGATTATCTATAATCTCGGATCGAATCTGTTCTTAGGACAGATCTCATACGTTACCAAGGCACTGGCTGCGGTATTGCAGTTAGGTGTGACCATGGACTATTCCATCTTCCTGTGGCACAGCTATGAAAAATATGCAGAAAACGAAGACAAGGAAGAAGCGATGGCTCATGCCATCGAGGATACGATGTCAAGCGTGATCGGTTCTTCCGTGACAACAATTGCCGGATTCATCGCACTCTGCTTCATGAGCTTCACGCTGGGTCTTGATCTTGGAATTGTCATGGCAAAGGGTGTACTGCTCGGAGTGATCTCGTGCTTGACGGTATTACCTGCAATGATTCTTGTCTTTGACAAACCGCTCAGAAAAACAGCGCATAAGGCATTCCTGCCGGATTTGAAAGGTATCGGTTCCTTCAGTATTAAGCATGAAAAGATTGTATTGATTCTAGTGGCATTGTTACTGATTCCGGTTGTTCACGGATACAGAAATACACCGGTCTACTACAACCTGGACAGCTCCTTGCCAAGAGATCTTCCTTCCATTGTTGCAAATGAAAAGCTGAAGGAAGAATTCAATATGAACTCCACGCATATGCTGCTGATGGATGCGGATATTGAAGAAAAGAAAGTCATGGAAATGGCGGATGAGATGAAGAAGGAAGACGGTGTGAAATTCGTTCTTGGATTGAACACTGTCAAAGGTCCGCTGATTCCGGATGAATTCGTACCGGCAAAACTGAAGGATGCACTCATCAGTGAGAACAATCAGCTGCTGCTGATCGGTTCGGAATATGAAGTGGCAAGTGAAGAGGTGAATGAACAGGTCAACAGGCTGACACAGATTGCCAAATCATATGATCCTGATTCAATGCTGATCGGCGAAGCGCCGTGTACAAAAGATCTGATTGAAATCACCGACCATGACTTCAATACCGTCAGTACGGTATCAATCGGAGTCATCTTCCTGATCATTGCAATTGTATTCAGATCGATCTCACTTCCTGCACTGCTTGTGGCGGTCATTGAATTCGGAATCATGATCAACATGGGAATTCCTGCATATACAGGTTCAAAGATTCCGTTTATCGCTTCGATTGTCATCGGTACCATTCAGCTTGGTTCCACCGTTGACTATGCAATTCTGATTACCACAAAGTACAGACGTGAAAGAACAGCCGGCACACCGGTCAAGGAAGCTGTCAGAAAAGCCGTTGATGAAAGTGCAAAATCCGTCATGGTCAGCGCACTTGCATTCTTCGCTTCAACATTCGGTGTCGGCATGTACTCCAACATCGATATGATCAGCTCATTATGCACATTAATGTCCAGAGGTGCACTCATCTCCATGGCATGCGTGCTGCTGGTACTGCCTTCGGTACTTGTTGTATTTGACGGAATCATTATGAAAACAACTCTTGCACAGAGAGGGTAAGGGAGGAAAAATATCATGAAAAAATATATCAGCTGCCTTTTGGCAGGGTGTATGTTAGCGGCAATTCCGAATGTGACGTCAGTCAATGCGGAAGACGAAACAGGTGAAACAGAAAAGAATGAAACAGTCTATATCGTAACTGACGGATCAGGAAAACCCGATGATGTGATCGTCAGCGAATGGCTGAAGAATGTAAAGAATGCGGATGAGCTCAAAGATGTCTCATTCCTGAAGGATATTGAAAATGTAGACGGGGAAGAGACATTCACACAGAACGGAAATGAACTTTCCTGGCAGAGTGCAGGCAATGATATTTATTATCAGGGCAGAACAGATGAAGAACTGCCGGTGGCAGTCCATGTCACCTATGAGCTTGACGGAAAGACAGTGACTCCCGAAGAGCTCAAAGGAAAGAGCGGTCATGTGAAGATCCGCTTTGATTATGAAAACAAAACACAGACAGAGATCACACTGCACGGCCGCACATATCAGGCAAAGATGCCCTTTGCGGTAATCAGCGGCATGCAGATGTCATCCGATCATTTCTCAGATATCACCGTGACCAACGGCAAAGTGATCGATGACGGCAAAAACTCCTATGTCATCGGTATGGCATTCCCGGATCTGCTGGATGCACTTGCCCTTGATGAAAATGAAGAGCTGAGTGCAAAGCTGAAGGAAATCGATATTCCTGAATCCATCGAAGTGGAAGCCGATGCCAAAGACTTTGATCTTTCGATGGTCATGAGCCTGGCAACAAGCGACATCAGTTCCCTGTATGAAGGAAACAAGCTTGATACATCTTTCTCCAATGACATCAGAAAGCTTTCCGACAGCACGGTACAGTTGGTTGACGGAACAAAGCAGCTCAAAGACGGAACAACTGCATTGAAGGATGGATCAAAGGCTCTGTTTGACGGAACCGGCACATTGGAAAACGGAACTCTGTCGTTAAAGAACGGTCTTCTTGCCATCAGCAACGGTTCATCTTCACTGCAAAACGGAACAGCTGCTCTTTCTGAAGGTGCAGGAGCACTGAAAGAAGGAACAGGCCAGCTTGAGTCAGGTGTTCTGAAAGCTTCCGAAGGAATCACACAGCTTAAAACCGGCAGCGATTCACTTAAGGAAGGAACTTCTTCTTTGAAATCAGGTGCCGATGAATTATCAAAAGGTTCAGAAACTGTTCATACCGGAGCCACACAGCTTTCCGAAGGAACAGCTTCCCTCAAGGAAAACAGCACAAAGCTTCACGAAGGTGCAGACAGCCTTTCCGAAGGTGCAGAGGCACTCTCGGCAGGCGTTGAAAAACTGTCCGGCGGAATCACACAGGTGGATGACGGACTTGCCAAAGTACAGACAGGTGCCGGTGAATTCTCCGAAAAACTGAACGGCGGAATCGATCAGTTAAGCACAGGTATTGCCGGTGCTTCCGAAGGTGCCGCAAAACTTCAGGAAGGACTCAAAGGTACATATGCAGGTGCTGAAACAATCGAAACAAATCTGACAAAGCTTTCAGCAGGAACTGCCGCACTGCATCAGTCATTAAGTGACAACTCAGCAGCGCTCGCAGCGGCACCTATGGCAGATGGTGAAGATATTGCGGCAGCGAAAACAAAGATCGCTTCCGCAAAAGAAGGAATTGAAGCACTTGTTTCTGCCGGTACATTGAGTGAAGAACAGGCAGCCGCAATCATCACTTCTCTCACTGAAGCAGACGGTTCTCTGGATCATGCTTCAGCAGTCAATACAGTTTCTTCACAAACTGTCACAGCCGCAATGGAAGGATTTACTTCCGCAGCTTCTTCAATCAATACAGCTTCTTCTGAATTAAGTACCGGTGCAACCGGCCTCAAGCAGGGAATCGGTGCCGTAGAGACGGGTATGGATACACTGGCTGCAGGAATCACAGCCCTTTCTGAAGGTACAGCCGCAATGAAAGAATCTGCCGGTGAAGGTCTGACACAGTTGACCGGCGGACTGGATGAATTAAAGAAAGGCACAGCTTCACTGACTGATGAAGATACAGGTGTCGGTTTACTGAAGAGCGGCGCAAAGCAGTTAAGCGAAGGCACAAAGCAGATGGCGGAAGGAACCGGAAAGCTGGCCGAAGGTGCAGGTACACTGGATGAAGGTGCAAAGCAGCTTGCGGAAGGAACAGGTTCACTGAATGAAGGCGCGAAGAGTCTTTCCGAGGGTGCCGGCAAACTGGATGAAGGTGCAGGCACACTGAACAACGGTTTAAGTGAACTGGATGCCAATACCGGCGCACTCAAAGCAGGCGTACATTCTCTGAATGAGGGAGCTGTGAAACTCTCCGGCGGCGCAGAGCAGGTTGCCGAAGGCGCAAAGAGTCTGAGCGACGGAATCAATCAGGCATATGACGGGGCTGATCAGCTTGACGCTGGCGCAAAGAGCCTTCAGGAAGGAGCCGGAAAACTGGATGAAGGTATCGGTACTCTTGATGAAGGAATGACAACACTTCTGAACGGTATGGAACAGTTCAAGTCGGAAGGCATTGACAGACTGACTGCAATCCTTGGCGATGAGATGGATGATGTGATCGAACGTCTTGAAATGATTGCAAACGGTGAAAATACATATACAAACTTCGCCGGTGCTTCAGATGATGCAAAGACTTCGACAAAATTCATCTTCAAAATGGAATTCTGATCAAAGGAAATCTCTCTGTTTCTGTGAATAACAGATTCAGGGAGATTTTTATATGAGCGAAAAAGAAAAATATGTGACAAAGACTGAACTGAAGAAAAGAGGATGGAATGATGAACTGATCGGAAAATATCTGCCGGAGCCTTATGTGACAAAAAATCCGTATTACAGCAGAATGTCGATGTATCTCTGGAAAGAATCAGATGTGCTTGAAGCAGAACAGAATGAAGAATTCCTCGATCGTCTTGAAAAGAGAAAGGTGTATCAGAAACGGGCAGCCGCTGCAGTCCGTACAAAAGAAGAAAAGATGAGAGTCATTCTGAATGCGGCAATCGAACACATCAAAGTCGAAGAACATGATTATGAAGAAGTTGTCAAACGCGCATTGAAGGCCAAACAGAACTGGTATGACATCACGGATCAGTATGACAGAGATGTCAGAAACGCTGACAGCAGAACGGTGCAGAGATGGACGGTCAACTATATCCGTCATAATCTGACAGACTATGATGAGTTTCTGTACAATGCCAAAGGGAAGACAGGCATTTCATTTGCCTATCCTCTTTACCGCAGGGCAGTTCTCGACAGAATCAGCGATGTGTATCCGTATCTTTGCGAAGAGTGTGAAAGACAGAAAGGCGATCGTTAGACAGAAAAGAAAAAATGCCTTCTCATGCAGAAGACAAATCTTTTCAGACAAAATCATGGGTTTATGCCATCGACCGGTACTCAGAAAGCCGGTCTTTTTTCTTTTTCACAGAATTTCGTTGACGTGGATTTCGAGATAGCGGCTGCGGGTACGGATCAGATTCTGTTCCCAAAGCATTTCTTCAAGCAGAGATGCAATCTCTTCCGAAAGCGACACGATGTGATCGATGTAGTTCAGTCTGTTGGGATGGTAGCGGGTTGTGCTCCATGCATCGGGATTGATTCTTTCTTCCGCAAGCTCACGTATTTTGGCACTGAATAAACCTTCTTCATCCAGCTCAGTGAGGGCACGGTATGTCCATTTGTAATAAGGCGGATATTCTCTTTTAAGAAGGAAATACAGCTCCATGGCTGCGGACAGTCCTTTCGAGCGGCATAATTCAGCTGCCACAATATCATTTCTTGCCATGCAGCGGGAATAGTTGACCTGAAGAGCCGATGCATACAGATGAAGCTGTTCGGCAATTCGTAAGCGCCATACACGGTCCGGATAATAAGAAAGCAGAAGATTGCGGAAGGCAGTGAATTCACCGGCATCATCCCGGAACACTTCTCCGTTGACAGCTGTTTTAAGACATGAATGATCCAGTTTCATCCAGTTCTCTTCGCTCATTGTGCAGTGATCTGTATCACAGTCAATGTGCAGAATGTCGGAATAGAATTCATGGATTGTTGAAACGCCTCTTCTTTCACGCAGACGGTCGGTATAGAATGAACGTTCTTTGGAATCGACAAGTTCATTGTAGGCAATGGAAAGCAGATAGCCGAAGCGCTCCATGTCTTCATCATTGACCCACAGACACACACCTGTTCCGAAATCATGATCTCTTGAGATTTCATCATCATAGCCGAAGCAGTCGGAACCTTCGCCCACAATGCCGACAGCGATTCTGTTTTCATATTCACCGAACTTTGTATGGATCAGATCTTTGACATACAGTTCATAAAATCGTCTGTTTTTTTCTGCCGCTTTATTCATTGACTGTTCTCCGTTTTGCATATTCCATTATATCGAATAAGCAATGATTTCTGAATTCCGGAGGCTGTGCATTCTGTCATGGCTATGCAGGTGGCCGCAACCACATGGGGACCTTCCGGTGTGCTCGGCGCATTTGTGATGACTGCGGGTCCCTGCGGTGCGCTCAAAAGTGTGGCCTTCTATCTCTGCGGTCTTTTGATCTCTGTTCTTGCCGCATATATCATCATCGGTTTCACACTCAGCGATGAGTCGGTACAAAACGCATAGTGTCCTGATTAAACCGATAAGGGTGACCTGTCAGACGGCGGGTCACCCTTATTATGTCTTCATACTTTTTTTGCTGTGAAACGGATCATTGGTTCCAGGGATTTGAAGGGGAAGGATCTGTCGGATCCCAACCGCGGTTGGAACTTTCCGGATCAATCTGGATTGACTCAGGTCTGCCCAAAGGACCGTAGCTTTCCCAATCATCATAAAGCTCAACAACAGTGCCGACAGGGCAGTTGTTATAAATCCAGAGTGCATCTCTGACACATAACCTGATACATCCCATCGATGCGGCTGTGCCGAGTTTGTTGTATTCGTAATATTCCAGATCGCCTTCGTACATGGTGTAATACGGAACGGAGTGGAAGAGGATATCACCGACGATATCCGTCACATACTGACCGTAGCACGGTCCGTAAAGCAGTCTCCATCTCGACTTGTTGAAAGTTGTATAGGTGCCAAGCGGGGTTGCGGGTCCGGTGGAACAGATGAAGGCTGTATAAGGTTCATAGCTTCCTTCGTTATTGAGTGCATAGACAGTCACGGTGTTCAGAGCTCTGTTGATACGGATGTAATAAGGATTGCCATAACCTGCAGTCGGGACAATCACATCTTTTGCTTCAACGGTGAGTGTGAATTGTGCTTCGGTGATGTTGCCGTTGATATCGGCTGCTCTGACATTGACCGTGTAATCACCGGGCGTTTCAGGATCATAATCTGAGTGAAGTGTCCATCTGCCGTTTTCTTCGGTTTCTGAATATTCCAGTGCACCGTCTACCGGATCATTCACAGCTTCTACATTTGAAAGCAGATCAGCCGGATCACCCGCTGTGATTGTTACGGTATCAGATACGAGAGTGATTTCCGGTGCTTTTGTGTCTGTGACCGAAATGCTGTAAAGAAACTCTCTTTCGACTTCTTCACCATAATCATCAGGAGCTGACAGTTTCAGCTTAACCGTATAGTCACCGGGTTTCATCGGATCGGGACTGCCTTCAAATGACAGTTCTCCGGTATGACTTGCGGCAAGGTCTTCCAGTCTGTACTCGCTGCCGTATTCGCATTGCAGCATGTCAGCGTTGATGTCTGCTTTCAGACTCTCATATGTTTTCTCATATGCAGCCTGTCTTCGTTTCTGATCTTCCTGTTCCAGATAATCGAAGATCAGCTTCGCACCGGTGAGGATAAGGAATGCTGCGAGGACTGCTGAAATCAGGATCTGTTTCTTTTGCATACAGCAAGTGTATTCTTTTTTCAGCTGATCTTCAAATTCTGAAATCCTGCGGATTCATTGAAATGCACCTGAATTTTAATTCGGATCAATCCGACTCGGATGAAACCGAATAAAATATATTCTACCTGATGAATCTGTGATATATTTAATTTGAACTTGAATGTTTCGGAGGAAAGAACATGGAATTCTATGGCCGCGAAGAAGAAACAAGAAAAATCAGCCGGGTGCTTCGGAAATCCGGTTTTCAGACACTTCTGATCTACGGACGGCGCAGAGTCGGAAAGAGTGAATTAATCCGTCATTGTTTGCAGAAGGAATCCGGATATGTTCTCAATTATGAATGTAAGCAGACTGCTGAGATGAATAATGTAGAAGGCTTATCGATGCTGATCAGCGAACAGTTTCATTTCCCTGAATTGAAATATAACAGTATTGAATCGCTTCTGAAAGATCTCTTTGTACGTGCCCAGAAAGAAAGAATCATTCTTGTTCTGGATGAATATCCGTATCTTAAAACTGCTGTGAAAGGTATGGACAGCATTCTGCAGTCATTAATTGATCAGTATAAGGACAGCAGTTCTCTGAAACTGATTCTGTGTGGGTCATATGTTGAAACAATGAAATCTCTTCTTATGAGAGAAAATCCTCTTTACGGGAGAATTGACCTGATCATTGACCTGAAACCTATGGATTATTATGAATCAGCGCTGTTTTATCATGATTATTCAAATGAAGACAAAGTTCGTCTTTACAGTGTTTTCGGCGGAATTCCCTACTATAGCAGCAGAATCGATTCCTCGTTGTCAGTGCGTGAGAATATACAGGAACTGATCAGTTCTCCGGGTGCACGGCTTGAAAATGAAATTCCTATGTATCTGAAAGGTGAAATTTCAAAAATGACAAATACGAATGAGGTTTTTGAGGCTCTTGCGCGCGGTTATCACAGATATAATGATATTCTTTCACAATCGCATGTTTCGAGCGGACCGACTTTGGTGGATACACTCGAAAAACTGATCCGCATGGAACTGGTTGAAAAACAGTCACCGATCAATGATCCTGATAATCGCAAGAAATCCGGATACTATATCTGTGACCAATTGTCGCTCTTCTATTTCAGATATATTTTCCGTTATTTGTCACAAAGAAATATCATGGATGAAGATACATTTTTTGACCGCTATATTGAGGAGGATTTCAATTCACAATATGTTCCCCGTGCTTTCGAAAACATCTGCAGGCAGTATCTGATCCGCCTGAACAGAAAGGGGAAAATCAATCCGGTTTTTGACAGAATCGGAAAATACTGTTATGACGGTCCTGTTAACAGAAAGAACGGAGAATTTGATATTGTGACAGAAGATCCTGTCGGATTCATTTTCTATGAAGCAAAATTCCGCAGAACTCCGCTTTCGCTTTCAAAGATCAGGGAAGAAATTGAACAGGTTAAATCTACTGGATTGAATTGTTACAGATATGGATTCATTTCTTCTTCCGGTTTCGATTGTGAACCGGATGAGCATATGATTTTTATAAAACTGGATGATCTTTTTCAGTGATTGCTGCGCAGAAATGAATCGGACAATTTCAAATATTTTTGTGCAGACTGAAAAACAAACATAAGCTGCATATTTGTGTGACACGCTGTGCGTTTTGGATGATTCTTTTACATTGCAGAGATTCCGCCTGAAGAATTCCGTTCAGTTCAGTCTCATGTCTGAAAGAAACAGGGATCAATATCAAGGACTATATCAGGAATGTACGGATTGAAAGAGCAAAGCTGCTGTTAAGAACAAGTGATATGAGCATCCGCGAGATTTCGGAATCTCTTCGCTTCAGCTCAACCGGTCACTTTGCAAAAGTTTTCCGTGAAAGCACCGGTGAACTCCCTGCTGAATTCCGTAAAAAAGGGCATTGGAAGTAATGTGAGCTTGACCGCCGGCAAAAAAGATTCAGGTTAAGCACGGGCGGAAATGCGTGAACCGGATCTTCAAAACAAAAACTGATGGGCTGCATCAGTTTTCATTGTCAGTTCACTCAGATTTATTATTTCTGAGATTTCTTCACTTCTTTGTATACGGAAGGGAAGATTTTCGGATCCAGATCTTTGTAGCATTCATACATCTCTTTCATCAGGTTTCTGAACGATGCATCACGGTTATGGCAGACCCGGATCATTTCTTTCAGGAGGCCGTTAATGTCGAACAATTCAAGAGAATCCTCGATGGTGTGATGGTTTCTTGTCTTTGAAAAAACGACAAAAGCACGGAGGATTTTTTCAATTTCTTTCTGATCTGCTTTTCTCAGATCATTGTTGCAGATGCGGTCGATTTCTGACTGAATGAAGTATGGATCTCCGGTTTCAGAGAAATCAAAGTGTGCCGGAATGATTCTGGTGAGCAGAGTGAGAAAGACATCTGAATTCAGCACTTTGTTTTTGGTTTCTCTGTCCAGAGTTTTTCCGTATTGTTCATAATATGTATCATCCAGTGCCCTGAGGTCTTTAATATGTGAATAGTCTTCAATGATTCTTTCTTCACTGAAGTCGAAGCCTGCTTCTTTCAGCATGTCAAAATAATCATCATTTGTTGCACTGATGCGTTTACTCATCAGCTGCATTCCTTCAAACAGATTTCTTCTGAATTCTTCATCAATCAAATTTTTTTGTGACATATCCAATCCCTTTTCAAACATATTCATTATATCTGCTGTAAGACTGATCACAGAGCAAAGTTCATGAAATTACGATTCAGTTCTGACAGGATTCGTTTTCAGTTATGTTGATCCATATTGAGATCAGACAATGCAGGCTTTCAGAATCAGAAGGAACTGTACTGAAATCTTTTGAAACCGGAACAAACAGCTATGAAAACAAAGAAGCCCGGACTTCCTGAAAATATGCACTGTTAAAGGGCATATGATTACTTTGGAAACAGAAGCCTGCTTACTCCATAAGATAATCTTATGATCTGCTGTCCGTTTTTAACAAAAAGCAGGTAAACTTAAATGTAGCAAGGAGCCCGGCAGCGATGAGTTCTGAAGAATATACAGCAGCATATTTCAAAAACAGATCAAAAGAAGAAATTGAAAATGATATCAAACGCCTGAAATCAGAAATCCGCAGGCTCATTCAGAAACATGACAATCCTGACGAAGAGACGGGTCTGATGTTTGAGGATTACAGAGATGTAATCAGAAGAAATCTTGAGTATTACGGAAATGCTGTCAAAGCATATCAGCAGAAAGGCGGAAAGTATATTCCTACAAAGGAAGAACAGAAGGTTCTTGATTTTGATGATGCAATCTCTCATCTGAAGACTCTGAAATTTGAGATATGGGGACAGTGGATCATCCGTGAAACCGTGACATGTACAGTTGAAAGAAGATCGGTCTCAGTGATCACGGAAGCCTATCCGCGCTATGAGTCTCCTTATACAAAAGAGAAGTTTACAATTCCGAAAGAGCGCTTTTTCTCTGTTCTGAGGAATCTGCATATGGGGATGTGGCTGAGAAGGTATTATAACGAGAACATCAGTGATGGCGGCAAGTGGCTGCTGAGGCTCACATTCACGGACAGAAGACCGAGAGAATACAGCGGTTCAAATCATTATCCGTGGAATTTTGAAGAGCTGAGAAGTCTTCTGAAAAAGAACAGCAGAAAACAGGCTGATTCAGTCTGAAGCCGACAGATCAATGTCGCTTCTGAAGCGACCCGTTTGTTTTGAAAATGAGTAGACTGAAATCATAAGGAGAACGAAACATTATGATCAGTCCGGAATTATATTACCAGGCATTTATTGAAGGAAGGCCTGCAAAACAGATCAGAAAAGAGATCAATCTGCTGAAAGACAGAATCAGAAGCCTGATCACTCTTGCGGAGGACCCGTATATGGAAGATGTGAGCTTTTCAGACAAAAAGGAAACAGTCATTCATAACAATATCGAGTGTCTGAAGTCAGCAATCAAATCTTTTGTCAAAGCAGGCGGTACATACATTCCGTCAAAAGAAGTAAAGGCAGTCATTGATTTTGATGAATCACTGAGTGAGCTCTCAGAACTTGTATACAAATCATTCGGTTATCTTGGATGGGAAAATGTCACATGTACATTCAGTGAGAAAGAAGTGAGCATTGCAAGGGAAGGCTTGCTGATGGGGCCGGAAGAAAAAACTTTTACGGTTTCAAAAGATGAGTTTATTTCAGCTCTGAAGGATCTTCATCTGGGAATGTGGAAACGGTGTTACGAACGGGAGTTCGTCTTTGATGGGGAAGAATGGAAGCTGAAGCTCACATTCAGTAACGGAAAAACAAAAAAGTATTCAGGATACAATCATTACCCGTGGAATTTTGAAGAGCTCAAAGCTTTGCTGGGAATCGGAGAAGAGGAAGAATACGATGAGTCAGATCAGGATTGAAAAAATCAGTATTACAGATACAGATGCAGACTGCATTGTCAATGCGGCAAACTCACAGCTTGCCGGAGGAAGCGGTGTCTGCGGAGCAATATTCAGAGCTGCCGGCTGGGATCAGCTTCAGAATGCATGCGATGTCTACGGGCATTGCGATACCGGAAGTGCTGTGATCACACCTGCATTCAACTTAAAGAAAAACAAATATATCATCCACGCTGTAGGACCGATTTATAAAGACGGTAAGCATCATGAACCCGAACTTCTGTACAGCTGCTATCGTGAATCACTGAAGCTTGCCAAAGAGAACGGCTGTCATTCAATTGCATTTCCTTTGATTTCGGCAGGAATCTTTGGATATCCCAAAGCTGAAGCATGGAGAAAAGCACTGCAGTCATGCAATGACTTCATTAACAGCAATAAAGACTATGACATTGATATCATCTTTACCATCCTGGATGACCGTATCCTTCAGATGGGAAACGATGAACTGAAGAAGATCATGTCAGAGAACTGATCAAAGATCTGTATGGCAGACTTGCTTCCTTAAATACCTTTCATCAGTTAAGTGCAAATCATTAATGGATTATGCTCATGAAACCGTCTCTTTTGAGGGACGGTTTTGATCTTGAAGAAGGATATATACCCGATCATAAGGCTGCTTATGCAAAGAAAAAACCCGGTGAATGATAACCGGGAAATGTATACCGGACTTGCTTCTTTGAATACCTTTCATACAAAGATCGGTCAAACCTGAAAATCTGCTTTAAGAACAGACAATGCAAGAATCGTATTATTTTTCAATCAGATCTTCCATATTGCATCCAAGGACTTTTGAAATACGGTAGAGTGTCTCGGCACTGGCTTTGTTGATGTCCTTGTTCCGCTGCTCATACATCTGAATTGAACGAAGAGATACACCGGAGTTCTTTGCGAGCTGTGCCTGTGTGCAGCCATATATTGTGCGAATACGTTTCAGATTTGTACTTTTATTGCCGCGTTTGATGCGATCATCTGTGATCTCGATGAATTTTGTGATGTCAGCTTCATGGAGTGTTTGATACATCATCTGTAAATCGGCGAATGACAGTACTTTGAAAATATCATCAAAGTTTTTGTCAGAGTACCACTGATAGTAGCATATTGCCCATCCAATCCAATATTCCCGAGAACGTTCAAAATTTTGCTGAGGATCAACACTCAACATTTTACCTGTTGTTTCAAGTACGATATCAACTGCAATTTCAATACCGCTCTTTCCTGCAAGGACTGCCGGTTCGCCATTCTCCAATCGTCTGCTGATTAAACTTGCAGTGAAAAACCGAATAAAGTCTTCACCCGGTATACCGCAGGTGTTAATTGCATAATCAAAGGCATCGCCGAGTACTGTCTGAGCCTTACTTACATATATTTCTGGGTATGCGCGGATCATCATTTGAAATGCCTCCTCGAATGATATCCTGAATATACAAACCGTCGTTTTCTTCTTTCAGGATATCAAGATATGTATGGTTTGCTTTGTCGTTTCTGGCTTTGCGGAGAATATAGTATCTGTCTTTTTCTGCGACCTCAAAGCCTTCATATTTAATCTTTGAAAATGCAAATTGTGACTTAAGGACAATCTGTTCTCCCAATTTGCCGAGTTGCATAGCACGTGATAATTGCTCTACTGTAATCGCATTATTCAGGAATGCTTCAGCAAAATCAAAATAAGAATCATCAGCTCTGTAGCCTGTAATCAGATCATATGCATTTACGTTAATACCGAAGTGTTCAATCAGATAGCGTTTTGCTCTGCCGGCAACCGGATTTCTAATACTGAAGAGTCGATGCTCTGTAAGAACGGCAATCCAGTTGAGAATTGTATAATCCGGACTGTTGAGAGTTAATATGTTGAGATATTCGGTATTCAATGTATATCGATTTGAAAAGCCATCACTCAGCGAGGAAACTGCCCACTCCTTTGCCAGATCATTTGATACAGTACAATAGAAACCCATACCAAAATCATTGTTTTTTCTGCCTGTACCAAAAACAGGGGTTTCAATAATCTGGTTTGAACCATGATAAATAGTAATCAGCTTATCCATCTTTAATTTCTCTTTCACCTTTTGTATATCATTACGGTGATATTAATTCAAGCGGTTTGCTAAAAAAACTATCACTATAGTGATATAAGGAAAAAGCTATTTGCGGGGAATCACAAACAAATGAAATTTATCCGGAACTCAGACGGTATACCGGACTTACATCCTTAAGTACCTTTCATTTTCTTCTGTTTGTTTGAGTTTCAGTGTTAAAGCGTAAGAAAACCTCCGGTCAGGAGGTTCTCATATTGTGTATTGTATTTCCGCGAAAATAATCAGATGTGCAATGCTGCTGTATAGGCACCCCAGATTGCAGTCATCAGGTTGCCAGGATGTTCAGCATCGCCAAGCAGGTGGACATGTTCGTCCTTGATTGCTTCATAGAGTGTCTGATCGGAAGTGTAGCCGACAGAAACAATGACTGTGTCAGCAGGAATCTTCTTCACTGTCTTATGGACACCCTGTAAGCTCATGACCAGTGCCTTGCCGTTGATGTTCGGAACATTGGTTGTGGTTGTTTCAACTGTTACTTCTCCGTTTTCATAGGAAAGAACGGTGGAGTTCTTCATGATGTCAACTTTGTAGTAGTCCATCAGATCAATCAGGCAGTTGTAGTTGGCAGCGGAGAGGCCTTCAACATTCATGATTGTCGGCAGTGCTTCAACAACTGTGACTTTCTTGTTCTTGCGGGCAAGATCATATGCAAGTTCGCATCCGGTTAAACCGGCACCGATAATGACAACATTCTGATCTTTGATATCCTGGTTCAGAAGTGCATCCACAGCATATCTGACATTCGGTGAGTCAAATCCCGGTGTATTGAGTTTACGTTCCTTTGCGCCGGTAGCGACGAAGACTTCGTCATATTTTGCTCTGTCTTCAGGTTTGAATTCTGTATTCAGTCTGACATTGATGCCTTTCTTGCTGATCTGATTTCTGTACCATGCAAGCAGTCTTCTGTCATCATCCTTGAAGTCAAAGGCACTTGCCGCAACAAACACACCGCCGAGTTTGTCTGTCTTTTCATAGAGGTCTACTTCATGACCTCTGATGGCTGCGATTCTTGCGGCTTCCATGCCGGCAATACCGCCGCCGACAACAGCGATCTTTTTCTGTGTTTCAGCCTTGGTGACATTGTAATGATTTTCCATGCCGCATCTCGGGTTGAGGGCGCAGCTGATGTCTTTGGTTGCCAGCTTTTCATAGTCAATCTGGAAAATACGTGCTAAGCATCCGAAATGGCAGGAAATGCAGGGACGGATGTCTTCTTCTCTGCCTTCATAGAACTTGTTGCCAAGATTCGGATCGGCAAGTAAAGGTCTGCCCATGCCCATCATATCGATTCTTCCGTCAGCGATTGCTTCATCGGCAAGCTTCGGATCATCGAAACGTCCGCCGCAGATCACCGGAATATTGACATGCTTTCTGATTTCAGCAACATCTTTCAGGTTCAGTGCCTTGGGCATATAGACAGGCGGATGCGGCCAGTACCATGCATCATAGGTTCCGTTATCGCAGTCCAGCATGTCATAGCCTGCTTCTTCAAGCATCTGTGCTACTTTGATGCTTTCTTCGATATCTCTTCCGAATTCTTCAAACTCTTCACCCGGAACAGCTCCTTTGTTGAAGCCTTTTGTATAGGATTTGACAGAGTAGCGAACGGATACAGGGAAGTCTTCTCCGCATTCCTTCTTGATTGCCTTGACGATTTCACACGGGAAACGAAGTCTGTTTTCAAGGCTTCCGCCGTATTCATCCGTGCGGTGGTTGTAATTGGCAATTGTGAACTGATCAAGAAGGTAGCCTTCATGGACTGCATGGATTTCAACACCGTCAATGCCTGCATCTTTTGCGGCCTTGGCACCGATTGCAAACCACTTGATGTAGTTTTCAATCTCTTCTTTTGCCATCTCTCTGTTGCAGTGAGTCGGATCCCATACATTGGGAAGTGCTGAAGGTGCAGGATCTTCCCAGTTTGTGCTTGATCTTCCTGAGAGGGCAGAGATCATGATGAATACTTTGGCACCGTATTTGTGAACGCCGTCAGCCAGGTATTTCTGGTTCTGTACATAGGTTTCCAGGTTGTTCATGATGGAAGGCAGATGTCCTCCCGGAGGCAGGGGAACCAGACCGGTAATGATCAGGCCGGTGCCGCCTTTGGCACGTTCGATGTAGTAGTCAGCGCCGTCTTTTGTGTAGCTGCCGTCACTGTTCATGAGTCTGGGACTGAAGACTCCCATCGGAAGCAGGGCAATGCGGTTGGGCACTTCGACATTGCCGATTTTCACAGGTGAAAACAGATGCTCATAAGCTGTCATTGAATTCTTTCCTCCTGAAGCGAATAAGTTCGCCGAATTGATTCTGTAAAAATTATAGGCATGCTCCATAAGTTCAGTCAATATAAAAGGCATCATTCATTGATGCCGTAATAATGCAATATCATTTTTGTTTCTGTCAGTGCTTCGTTAGTCAGATCAAAGTCACCGTTTTTGCAGCACCAGTCATAGACGCATCCTCTTGAACTTCTTAAGATGAGTCTTGTTGCCTGCTTGCAGAGAGATTCATCCATTCCTGCCAATGCAAGGTTTTCTCTCAGCTTCTGATAAAGATATCTTCCTTCCCAATAGCGGTATTTGTTTTCGGCACCGATCTGATTGCGGAAGGTGATGCTTGTCAGGGAAACTCCGAGTCTGACGCATGTGTCCATCTGATAGCGGATCAGAGCAATGATACCTTCGGCAGGAGTGTTATGTTCATGTGATTCATAATCTTCTTTCAGCTCTTCATCGAATGTATGGTATCCATAGTCAATGATCTCTTCTTTGGATTTGTAGTGATGGTAAAGACCGCCGATGGAAACACCGGCAGCGTCAGCGATCTCCTGGACCTTCACATTTGCGAATCCTTTTTCTTCAAACAGTTTGAATGCGCAGTCATAGATCCGTTTCTTTGTTTCTTCTCTCTGGATATCTCTCTGATTCATGACACAATGGTAACATACTTTTATCACTTTGAACGGACCTTTACACATTTGAAAAATGGAAAAATGTACAAAACAGAAGCTTTTCTTCAGAGTGCAGCACATAAGCAATTGTTATAACTGAAACAAAAGATAAAGAATTCAGGACATGGATTGACCGTTCCCCAAGGGAACGGTTTTACCCTAAAAGATAGGTTATGGGCTGAGAGTCAGTCATAATAAACAGTAAGAGTATAAACGTTGTACAATGGAAATACGATTACGTATTAACACATAAATCTTTATATCATTTAAAGAAGAAAAATTACAGTCTCTTGTTGTTTTGTCTGCATCCAGGATCTTATTGACTGTTCCCCCAGGAAAGGAACTATCGCTGCGGTATTCAATTTTGTTATTTGAAAAAGCATTATTCTGTTATTTCAGATTTCTGGTTGCTTCGACGAGGCAAGCGTACGCGTCCGGACGCTGCTTACGGATATAAGCAAGCTTTTTGTAACGGATATCTTCAAGGCGTTCTGACAGATAGCTTTCAGGTTTTTCTATTTTTTTCGGAGGATTTCCGGAGAGCAGACATGAGGCAAGATACATAACTTTACAAGCCTTCCAGGTTGCATCATCAGTGTTGTAATCGTTCAGAAGAATATGATTTTTTAGGGATTTTATGCCCTGCAGATATTCAGCATAGTCATCTTTGTCGATATTTCCTCTGCTGATAATGCTGACACAAGCTTTAATTGTATCCCGCAGGACATCTTCTCTGGACCAGGTTTTCCCGCGAAATGCAATCTCATTTGCGACTGCTGCATCATAAGTCCTTGAAAACAGATCGTAATCTGTTAAATAATCATACAGTGTAGCTGTATCAAAAAGCTGTTTAGCAATCTCCAGCTCTTTTCCGATACCTAACAACACTCCGGTGGTGTGAGGTGCAAATGCAGTTAGCTTATCACCAAGAATACAATCAGCTGCAGGAATTTCTACAGTAAGATTCTCACCTTCTGTCAGGAGCAGTTCATTTCGTATTTCTTTCCGTATTGTCTTCGCATAAGGAAGATGAGAAAAAACGACATCCAGCAGAATATAGAATTCCGATTTTCTAAGCGGAGAAAAGTATGTAAACTTGAAATGCCTCTTAATAATCCCAATGGTGTCAACCTATATAAGGGTTGGCATTTTTGTTTGTAAGGCAGATGGCT
>JAUNEN010000092.1:5854-12163 GCA_030525525.1 Erysipelotrichaceae bacterium | reverse complement strand
AAAATGAAAGCAGAAATGGAAGCAAGAGTCGAAGCTGAAAAAGCGGAAGCAGCAGAAGCAGCAAAGGCAGAATTGAAACAAGAGATACTGCCCGGAATTACATCACTGATCAAAAACGGTGTTATCACCAAAGAGCAAGCCTGCATGCAGTTTAAACTGTCAGAAGAGGAACTTGAATCTTATCTGAACAGCTGAGTACATGTGCAGCAGCCTCTTGGAAGATCTTCTGAAGCCTGCTTTTGAATCATTAAATCAGTGCTGGATCCATATAAGGATGCAGCACTTTTTGCTGCATGGAACGAAAGACCGCATTGTGAATGTCAGCTATGCAAGAAAGCTGAAGAAAATCTATGAAGACTGCTGTTATGAAGAAATCAAAGGGGCGGGCCATGGATTCAGAGGAAAAGATGATGATCATGCCTGTTCGATTCTGACTGATTTCATGAAACAGGTGTGAGCGGGTATGAATGAATCGCTGTTTCAGAGCATTCTTCATCTCTGACGATACACCGGTTCAGTTCTCAATATGCTATGATGCTTATAGTTGAATCTGAAAAGAGGATTATTCTATGGGTGTATTGATCATTGCATTGGCAGCCAGTTTCGTTCCGGCTGTTCTGCTGTATTTCTGGTGTAAAAACAAAGTCAGAAAACCGTCTGAAGAGAAATATAAGAACGCATGCAGGGATGCATTGATGAAGGGCTTCTTATGTGTGCTTCCGGTCATGCTGGTATCCGCAAGCATCAGCATTCTCTTCAGAATCATCGGCATTCATGACGGTCATTCACTGCTTGAAAGCGCACTTCATGACTTCTTCGTGCTTGCCTTTTCAGAAGAACTCTGCAAAACATTCATGTTTACCAGAGTCCTGAAGAAAGCGGATTATTCATATACATGGCTTGATATGATCATCTTCATGACGATTGTGGCAGTCGGCTTTGAAATTCTGGAAGGATTTGTCTATGCTGTCGACTCTGGAGCGATCCACATGCTTGTCAGAGGAATCACCCTGATGCATGGCGGCTATGGCTTTATCGAAGGCTGGTTCTATGGCAAAGCGAAGTATACCGGAAACTGGTTCTATGCAGTGCTTGGCTTTACGATCTGCACGGTTCTGCATGGCGCATATGATTTCGGACTGAGTGATGATTTTGCAGCGCTCGGTGAAGACACCGCTTTCCTTTCTGTCAGCCTGGCATTGCTTGCACTCATCACATTCATTGTCATGATCATCTTCTTTGCAAAAAAGAACAAAAAGAAACAGTATCTTGTTCCGCTTGATTAAAGCATCTTCAGCAGCTCACAGCAGCTGCTGTTTTAGATCTCTCATCGTACTGAATACATACAGCCATATCAATCAGCATGTCTGATCCTGAAATGAAAATGATAGAATAGAAAAACGGCTTTGCTGTAACAGCAACGAAGGAGGCAATATGAAACACGAATGCAGAATCACAGTTCTCGAGACGAAAGTCTTTCCCGAACTGCAGAAAAAATATCTGGCAAATCCCAAATCAGGACCATGTCCTTTTTTCAAAGCAGGCGATACATTTCTGCTGAAAAGAACACCGCAGCAGGATGATTTCTATCACCTGATGAACGGAAAATTCTGCGGCGAAGCATGGGATGCAGTCAGCAGATATGTATATACAGCATTACAGGGCGGATCGATCATGAAGGGCTGGACAAATGATGACCGCATGATGATTACCTGCTGCAACGACGGCACAAGACCCGTGATTTTCAAAATTGAGAGAATCGATATCCCCGAATCTGAAGAAGAAAAAGAATGGCTTGAAAAACAGAGCTTTGCCAACACGGCAGAGGATGCTTATACAGGATGAGTCAGACAGAATTTCTGAAAGGTGATACAGATTCATGAATTCACAGAAAAACTACAGAAAAACACGGCTTGCGTGCTATCTCGGATTTGTCACCCAGGCAATCTCGGCAAACTTTGCACCGCTGCTGTTTATGATTTTTTACCGTACATACGGCATTACGTTTGCGGATCTTGCACTCATTCCGCTTGCGTTTTATGTGACTCAGCTGGTTGTCGACTTCCTGTGTGCAAAGTTTGTCGATGCAATCGGATACAGAAAAAGCATTGTCATTTCCGAAATCACATCTGCGGCAGGGCTGGCAATGTTATCCTTTGTTCCTGATTTGCTTCCAAAACCGTTTATCGGTATTCTTCTGTGTGTCATCATCTATGCAATCGGGAGCGGACTCATCGAAGTGTTATGTTCTCCCATCATAGAGGCATGTCCCTTTGAAAACAAAGAAAGCATGATGAGTCTTCTGCATTCATTCTACTGCTGGGGAGCAGTCGGGACAGTTCTCTTATCAACATTATTCTTTACACTTTTCGGAACAGAACACTGGCGTATATTAGCCTGTCTCTGGTCACTGGTTCCCTTATACAACATCTGGAATTTTGCGACCTGCCCGATCGAACCGATTGTTGAAGAAGGACAGGGAATGACGATTCATGAACTTCTTCAGAACAGCATCTTCTGGATTCTGGTTCTTCTGATGGTTGGCGCAGGCGCATCTGAAATTGCAATGGCGCAATGGGCAAGCGCATTTGCGGAATCTTCACTCGGCGTCAGTAAAACAACCGGCGATCTGCTCGGCCCGTGCGGATTTGCCGTATTCATGGGGATCAGCCGTATGCTCTACGGACGCTATGGCGAAAAGGTCGATCTTTCAAATTTCATGATCGCTTCCGGCTTATTATGTCTGATCAGCTATCTGCTTGCGGCACTGGCCAAACAGCCTTTCATGGGACTCTTGGGCTGTATGATGTGCGGGTTCTCGGTCGGCATCATGTGGCCGGGCTCCATCAGTATTTCCGCTTCCAGACTTCCCAAAGGCGGCACAGCTCTGTTTGCATTCCTTGCATTGGCAGGGGATCTTGGCGGGGCTGAGGCTCCGGCAATTGTCGGCTATGTTTCACAGATGTTTGGCGGCAGTATCCAAAACGGCATTCTGGCAGGAATCTGCTTCCCGGTTCTTCTTGTGATCTGCATCATTCTGCTCAAAAGAAAAGCGTGAAAAGCAGCTCTTAAATAAAGCATACAAAAGAAATCATTCATGAGTTATGAAAAGCAGCACGGGCATTGCGTGCTGCTTTTTGAAAGCATTCAGTTATCAGGAACAAGATCAATTTTCTGCGCTCTGTAAAGAGGGTTGTTCAATATCTCAGGTGCATCACCTGTGAAAGCAGAAGCAGCTGTTTCATCATTCTGCAGCTGCCACAATAACCATGCCGTAACGCAGCCGTCAGCGCTGTAAAGCATATCACCGTGCTCACATTCCAGTTTTCTGGCCATGACTTTGGGTGAAGGAATACTGTCATACATCCGCTTCATATCTTCTTCGGAAATGACTGTTTTCATTTCAAAGTCACCTTCGGTTCCGGCAAGAAGAAACACAGGGATGTTCAGCTTCGAAAGGTCATAATGCCACTCAAGAGCGGCAGCGAGTTTCTCATTGGTCGGAGATAACGGAACAGCAGTTTTGTAATATGTACTGTTTTCAAATGCTGTCACTGCATTGAATATATTTCGTTCAGATTAAAGAATATGAAACATGCATACACAGCAGACCCAAAGGACATATTCCATATCTTTCAATCGGTCTGATACAATGAAACTGTCAATGACAGACAGCACATCTGATAAAGAACAGATCGAAACTACTGACATCTCTGAAAGACATACAGATGTATGCCCAGGGAAAGAGGGATGTCATGATTTACAGTTTCCTGTAATAAATCTGCAGTGAAATCAATATTCGTACAGAAGAAAAAACAAGCAGTGCTGATTGGCTGAAGCTGCACTCAGGAGGAAATCAGGAATGGATTACAGAAGAATGAATGATACATACTACATCCGGATCGACAAAGGGGAAGAAATCATCACCCAGCTTCTGAAGATTTGTGAAAGAGAAGGAATACATTCAGCTGTCTATACCGGAATCGGCGGATGCAGTCATGCGGAGATACAGACATTTATTCCGGAAACAGGAACATTTGAAACAGAAATACTCGACGGCATGCTTGAATTAATCAATATCACAGGAAATATCATCACTGATGGTGATCAGCTTTTCCATCACACACATGCAATATTCTCTTATAAAACAGAATCGGGACATCAAATCACTGCCGGACACATAAAGGCTCTGACCGTCCTTTATACTGCTGAGATTGAGTTAAGACCTGTGATCGGCGGCGTGATCAGAAGGAAATACGATCCGGAAACCGGAACAGGTTTCTGGAGTTTTGAGTAGAAAGCTCAAAGGAGTCTGCACAGAGGCTGGATCAGATACTTGAAAAACAGATAAACAAGCAGATGATCAGGAAACATATTTGTGAAGCGCAATTGGAAAAGTTTCCTTGATCCGATAGCAGTAAAGATCATGGATATGACGTTTATCCATATCCCCGGATCTGAAGACATAGTCAGAAGGAAAATTGCATGCCTTGGTATAAGCGTGCATCGTATCTTTCAGAGCTCTGATATCATCGCCGCTGGCAAAGATCTGAAGTTTGGCAGTCAGGGAATTCTTATGTGGTCCACAAACCATCTTAAAAATTTCGCAATTATAAGAAAGCTTTAGAAAGATTTGTTAAAAGGAGGCCGCATTCTTCCCCACCCATATCAAAGATTTTGGATGGGGTATCCTGCGGAATTGAATGAAATGATACCTGTTCCAATGTATCTGAAAAAAAATGCAATAATCGTTCAGGAAATGAGCGATAGTATTAAATTTACATTTCAATGCGATTGCGGAAGTAAAAGGTTTGCTGTTGTACGAAATGTTCTCAGTCGTTCAGAGAAAGATCTGTTGAAACCATATTATGATGCCTTGGAAAATTCAATGTCAGAATATGGCTCGTGGTGCACGAAGGATGAAAACGGTATATTTCATTTTTGGAAACGGTTAAGTGAAGATCAAAATGATGTGATCGAGGTTTTTATTCCTCCAAAACCAGAGTTTGCGCTCGCTGTTATGCTGAAAGCAAAGTGTTCCGTGTGCGGTAAGGAATATGTTTTGTTTGACAGCAGGAAGAACGGATACGATGCAATGACTTCTGAGGATATGGACGATTCGGATTACATTCCGCATTTTCAGAACTATAGAAAAAAGCAATATGTTCTGGAAATAAAAATAGAAAACGATGAATCACTGGATGCATTTATTGAAAACACCGGAATTGACTGTTCGGAAGAGTTTTATTCCGACTCATTCAGCTGGATCACTATTTACGGTATAGATGAGAATGGAAAACGCAGGAAACTATTCGAATCGGAAACAGCATGAATGCTGAGAGTAATAGTACAAACAGTTCTGATATGCCGGGATAAAGCTGAATCGAAGTTTTTGGAAATATAGCACAATATGAAAAGAAAAATCTTAAAAATACTTTTGATCATTGCAATTGTATTTGCGGCTTATAATGCCGTTTGGTTTGCGTGGTCACGTATAAAATACGGAAAATTGACTGATGGTATGGAGAAAGCAGAATTCAGCAGTTTAATTGTGCCGCGGTATATTCATACAGATGATGAAGGATACGACTATCTGGTGAAATATCCGGATTATCTGTCTTTTTCCGGCAATCTGTATATCGGACTGCCTGTCGTCAATGAGAATCCTTTCAGGGATGCTTTGAACATATGGCCTCAGATGAGCGGTCAATATGAGCTGGGAGTGCTTTTATATGATCAAGACGGAACGGAGCATGCGGTTTATATCGATGAAGACGGCAATGCATTAAACGAAGAAGACAAAGATGTGGTTTCACACCATAAAGAAGCTATACAAGATCTGCTGATCAAAGCAGATGAAAAATGGAAACTTTTTGACTGAAGCAGATCATGATGTTCCCGCTTCTGCTGCTTGCGGATGTGACAGAAACAGAGGTGAGAAAAAGAATCTGATAAGCTTTATTGCAGCCTGTATCTTTGTTCCGGTATATGCGTACAGCCACATTGACATGAGTCATCATTTCCTTTCAGATGTCTGCTTAGGTACATTGATTGGGTATCTGATCTGTGCTGCAGTCAGTGAAGCATTTCTGAAGGCGGCTGAAAGGAATACTCAGAATTAATTGACATATACATATGAGTTCACCTCATACCTGATATCTTGAAAGGAATATTCTTATGAAACATCGAATTCAGCTATTCCGCATGATCTTGCTTGCGGCAGTATTATGCATGAGCGCCTGCGGCAAAACAGAAGAAATACCTGACACAGAGCCGGTTGAAACAGAACCGGCAGCCACAGAAGAAATT
>JAUNEN010000092.1:0-5754 GCA_030525525.1 Erysipelotrichaceae bacterium | reverse complement strand
GTGAAGAAGAACAGATTCAGATGGTTTATGAAGAAGGTCTCAAAATGACTTTCTGTATCTTCACAGCGACCGGCAACAACGGCACAGGCTTCCTGGTGAATGATCAGTATGTCGTTACAAATGCACATGTCCTCTATGACACAGATGAATTCATTCTGAAAGACATCGAAGGAAATGAATATACCGGTACCGTTGTTTTCATGGACTATGAAACAGATATCGCAGTCATACAGGCTGATGGGATTCAGGGAGTATCTGTCACTTTCGGCAATTCGGATGAAACGGCACCCAGTGATCCGCTCATCATGATCGGCAATCCTGCCGAAGGCGAACCGTTCAGCTTATGTACAGGAAAGCGGACAGAGCTGCCTGAAGACTTCAATCTGCAGGATCAATTCATTCCTTCAGATGCAAATCTCATTTCTGGATATTCAGGCGGGCCTGTATTCAATCTTTCGAAAGAAGTGATCGGCATCAGCAACGGAGCATATATGGGTGACTTATCCAGATACGGGCTTGAGCATCTGAGTCTCATCATTCCGATCAACAGAGTCAGAGCACAGATCGAAGAAAACAGCAAAGAATAGCAGAAAAGGAATCGTGATATGAAACGCATTGAATTCAGATACCATCCAAATCTTTACAATGATCCCATCCTGATTCGCGGCAAAGGCAAATGTGAATGCTGCGGGAAGAAAGTTTCGGAATATATTGAAAATGTATATGCAGAAGAAGATCTTGAATGCATCTGTCTGGAGTGTGTTCATAACGGCAGTGCTGCAGAAAAGTTCGATGCTGAATTTGTTCAGGATGCTGAAGAAGTATCCGATCCTGAAAAGCGTGACGAACTGTTTCAGAGAACACCCGGGTATATCTCATGGCAGGGAGAATACTGGCTGGCATGCTGCGATGACTATTGCGCATATCTTGGTACGGTGGGAATCAGAGAACTTGAAAACCTCGAAATCAAGGAAGAAGTTCTTCAAAGCTATGAGGCAGAAGAAGATTCATTTCCAATTGAACTGGTGAAAAAGCATCTGAGCAGGGAAGGTGAAATGACCGGGTATCTTTTCAGATGTCTTCATTGCGGAAAATACAGACTGCATGTTGATGCAGACTGAATGTTTTTCTCTTTTGAAAGAAATCATTCTGAATCAGCTGCAGGGCTGTCTGAAGTGATTCCGAGCTTCTTTTTTGCCATATGAGGGCAATACTCACATTGTGTCCTGTTAACGGATGCCTGATTCACTTATGATTTGTATGGATGAGGGAGGAGCTTCAATGAATCAGGAAAGGATCGGTGCATTCATTCAGCAGATGCGCAAAGAAAAAGAAATGACACAGGAACAGCTTGCTTCAAAACTTGGGACGAGTCAGAGATCGATTTCACGCCGGGAAAACGGAAAGACAATGCCGGACTATTCAATGTATGAACCATTATGTGAAGCACTGGGGATTCAGGTTTCAGAGCTTCTGTATGGCAAAAGAATGACAGATACCGAAAAAACAGTATACGGTGAAACATCTGCTCTGAACCTGTTTACGGCAAAGTCAGAGCTTGAAACCTTCGGAATCCTTGCAGAGATTCTGATTGTTGCAGGAATCATTATTTCAATGACTCTGACGGGAATGCTGGCTGAAACATTCCCGGAAATGATTGCCACACTGGTTTCCGGATGGTTTGTCTGGGGATTCGGCCTTCTGCTGAGAGTGAAAATCCGCAAGGCAGTCACGAAACCGGAACAGAACTGATGTTTCTGCATTTTTGAAACTGATGAATCTATGTCAGGGGAAGGACCAAAGGAAAAAGATATGAATGTGATCGAAGCAATTCATAACAGACACAGCTACCGGGGAAAATACAAAAACATTCCTGTACCGAGGGAAGATCTGATTAAGATCATGCAGGCAGGTATCGATGCCCCGTCCGGCTGCAACAAACAGACAGCATCATTCATTGCAGTGGATGATCCTGAAGTTCTTTCAAAACTTCACAATGTGATTGATCCTCCCATCGGCGAAACAGCTCCTGCTGCAATCTGCGTCCTTACACAGAGGATCAATGCATACCGCGACAAATGTTTTGCTGTACAGGATTATTCTGCTGCAATTGAGAATATCCTGCTGGCGATCGTTGAACTTGGATATCAGAGCTGCTGGTATGAAGGGCATATCACCGACGATGACAGAATCTGCGACAGAATGGCAGAGATCCTGAATGTGCCAAAGAATTATGAACTGGTCTGTTTTTTACCGGTCGGGGTTGCCGAAAGTGGACCGGCTGTTATGAAAAAGAAAGCATTTGAAGAAAGAGCATGGTTTAATTCTTTCGGGCAAATGCAATAACTGACCGAAGGGGGCAGGGACATTATTCAATCAGCTGCAGTTCATAATAGAAACGTTGATGTGGAAGAAATCTTTTTTAAGAGATTGGCAGAAGCTGACTCATTGCAGATTTCTTCTTTTTCTTGTTTTGTTTTAAAATGATCTTAACAACACAACCGGCATTGCAGGATCATAAGTGAAATGAGAAGCTGTGTCTTTTATCTCACAGCTGATCATCCTGTGATATCTGCCGGTTTCAAAAATTCCGTTGCTGATTCATATATGATCGGAAGATTCAGAAATCATCCTGAATCTTTTGAATGGACCTGTAAGGGGAGGATGTTGATATGACAGACAGGAATATAGCGGATATATACTGTCCAAACTGCGGCGCATCAGCGCATTTTGATATTCGAAAGCAGAAGTATGTATGCGGATACTGCGGCGGGAATGTCAGGATTGATGAAGCGCAGAAACAAAGAAACGGTTTCCGTCAGCTGGCGCAATCCAGAATTCATAAAGAAGCAAAGAATTACAAACTGATCAGGGCAGAGTGCCCGGGATGCGGTGCTGAGATCGTCATTGAAGAAAACGAAGCACTTTCAGACTGCGCATTCTGCGGGAAAGCACTGGTGAGAAAAGAATATCTCTATACCGAAGATATGCCGGAAATGATCATTCCTTTCCGCATTACGATCGATGAAGCAGAGCAGTTTCTGCTTGAATGGTGCGATCAGAACAAAGGAAAACGGGAAGCCGGAGATATCCGGGAAAACATCAAGGATCTGAAAGGATTTTATCTGCCTTATGAATTGATTCGGGGACCGATCAACTGCACAGTAAGCAGGATCGACGGCGGCAAGCAATATGATTGCAGCGGGTATGTTGATGATGTATTTGTCAACTGCTCAAAGCAGCTGGATAATCTCTTGCTGGATGGCATGGAGCCGTATGAACTGGATGAAGTGAAAGAATTTGACTTTGCATATACTGCAGGTCAGAGAATCAAGATCAAAGATATCAATGCAAAAGAGCTTCAAAGCCGTGTGGAAGCGGAAGTCAGCGAATCATATACGCCGACTGTGCGGAAAACACTGGAAACCAAAGCAGTGAAGATCAATGCATATGTGCATGCTGTATCAAGACTGCCGGTGCTTCTGCCGGGATATTATCTGAAATGCGGCAATACCATCGCTGCAGTCAACGGTCAGACCGGAAAGGTCAGCGTCAGAGGCGAAAAGGAATCACATTATTATTTCCTGCCCTGGTGGCTGAAATCCATCCTTGCGACAATTTTGATCAGCGCAGTATGTTTGTGCGGACTGCGGCTGTTCCGTATGGACAGTGCAACTGCGCTCTATCTGACTGGAATCCTTGCATTCTTCTTTCTGATCGTTACGCTTTGCGCATACAGTGATACGGAACATACGGATTTTGCAGTGAAATCCGGCTATAAAGTCTTTCAGTCGAAGGGCGGCCCCTGGCACAGAGAAAACGGTGTTCTCGTACAGAAAGCCGAAGAGCCCAAACGCAATGTCACAGAGCCGGTATTCTTTGAAGAAATTAACGGCAAAGAACAGGCTGTTAGCCTTCGGTTTACAACACCGCTGAGAATCATCCGGATGGGTCTGCTGGCAGTGTTTGTCATATTTCTGCCGGTATTGCTTGCTTTGTTTCTGAACGGTTTCAATTTCAGGCAGCTTGAACTCGGAGGATCAGCAGTCTGGTTCTGTATATTTATCCCTGTCGTCCCGATCTATGTGCTGAAATTCGGCATTATCGAATTATACGAAAGACCATGGATTTATCTGCTGACAGAAAACAGACAGAAAAAACGGTATCGTCAGCCGATTGAATGGAAAAAGATCGGGAAGTGGATTCTTGCCGGACTGAAACATCTGATCATCCCTCCGGAATGCTTTGCCATCTGGCTGGGAATTGCCTGTTTCTGCATGATTGTTTATCTGACTGCTTTTGGTTTCTGAAAGTGATGCTGTCATAAAGAATTCAGGATCTGATCTTTGATGGAAAGAAGATGAAGAAGGGATTCTGAGCAGAACGCGATCGAAGTTTACGGAGGTGTTATGAGCAATATCATCAGGCTGAACAAAGAAGCGCCAAACGAAGAATGGATTGTCATGTCCAATCAGGGAGCGGATTGCTTTTTTGATCTATTGATCACTGCCGCAGACACTTTTGAAAAGACTGATTCACAAGAGAAACTGATATCCTTTTTAAAAGATCTGAAAGGCATCAACGAAATCTGCCCGGGATCAGCCGGTTTCGATCTGGATGAAATGACATGGCACACCGGGAGTTTAGAAGAAGATATCGAATTTCTGTGCAGTGTGATTGCTGCAACACAAACCGAAGGAACTTTGACAACAGCTGACCGGGCTTCAGCACAATAAACAACAAAGATCAGCAGACTTCTTATTTGTTGAAGTACAGTACAATAACACGTAAGATAATATGCAAGATAATAAGCAAGATGAGGCTGATAAATGGATAAGTACATACCACCATATTCAATAACGGAAACAATGCTGAGACTGGTTTCTGAAATATCAGAAAAGATTGGCAGGATAACCGGACACAATGAAAATATGGCTGAAGTTCATCTCAGAAGAAACAACAGAATTCGCTCCATTCACTCATCTCTGAAGATTGAAGCTAATTCACTTTCCATTTCTGATGTCAGAGATGTTTTGGACGGTCATTTGGTTATGGGAGACTGCAAAGAAATACAGGAAGTAAAAAATGCCTATGCTGCTTATGAACGGATTCCTGAAATTGATCCTTTCAGTGTTGATGATCTGAAAAAGCTGCACGGAATCATAACATATGGAACGGCAGATGAATCGGGAAAATTCAGAAAAGGCAATGAAGGAGTGTTCTCCGGAGACAGGTGCGTATTCATTGCTCCACCTCCTGAACTTGTACCGGGGCTTGTTAATGATCTGTTAAGTTGGATGAAGAAAAATATCGGCATAGTTCATCCCCTGCTCATGAGTGCGGTATTTCACTATGAGTTTGTTTTCATCCATCCGTTTTCAGATGGTAATGGCAGAATGGCAAGATTGTGGCACACGGTCATTCTCAGTAAATGGAAAAAGGAGTTTGAATACATTCCTTTGGAAAGCCAGATCGAAAAGTATCAGCAGGAATACTATGATGCCATTGAAAAATGCCATAGTAACGGAAACTCTGATGTCTTTATAGAATTCATGCTTGATATGATTAACAAGAGTCTTGATGATATCATTGAACAATCCATGAACAATATCAGTGTTTCAAAATATGTTAAAAGGCTTCTCAACTGCATGGAATATGATGTTCCGTATACATCTAGTCAACTACCATACCCAAACATAACTTAGAGTCATGCTGTGGATATGGCTTGTAAATGAAATGCATACAGCATTTCAG
>JAUNEN010000091.1 GCA_030525525.1 Erysipelotrichaceae bacterium | reverse complement strand
TGTCATCCTGTTTCTTTTCATCTCTTGAGAAGATACGGATCTGTCCGATATCCGTAGTTAAGAAATGCTTCAATACGGTATTTCCGAATGAACCGGTTCCGCCGGTAATCATCAATGTTTTTCCTGAAAAAGCTGACATATTGCCTCCTGTCGTTTAAAACTCAGTGTACATCATACTCCTGATCAGTATTTACGCCAAACCATCTTGTTGACAACGCCTGTGTAGCTCTGGATGATCTTGACGACTTTTGTCGATACATTCTCTTCAATATAATCCGGTACCGGGATTCCATAGTCACCGTTTTCATTCATTGTGACAGCTGTATCGACTGCCTGCAGAAGAGAGTTTTCATCAATTCCCGCCAGAATGAAACATGCCTTGTCCAGCGCTTCCGGACGCTCCGTGCTTGTGCGGATGCAGATGGCCGGGAAAGGATGGCCGACGGATGTGAAGAAGCTGCTTTCTTCGGGAAGTGTTCCGCTGTCTGAAACAACTGCGAATGCATTCATCTGCAGGCAGTTGTAATCATGGAAGCCGAGCGGCTCATGCTGGATGACACGCTTGTCAAGCTGGAAGCCGGAAGCCTGCAGTCTGTTTCTGCTTCTCGGATGGCAGGAATATAAAACCGGCATGTCATACTTTTCTGCCATTTTGTTGATGGCAGTAAAGAGTGAGTTGAAATTCTTTTCGGTATCGATATTCTCTTCGCGGTGAGCGGAAAGAAGAATGTATTTTCCTTTTTCAAGACCGAGTCTTTCATGGATATCGGAAGCTTCGATTTTGGCAAGGTTGGCATGGAGAACTTCCGCCATCGGCGAACCGGTGACATAGGTTCTTTCCTTCGGCAAACCGCAGTCGGCAAGATATCTTCTTGCATGTTCGGAATAAGCCAGGTTGACATCGGAAATGATATCGACAATTCTGCGGTTTGTTTCCTCGGGGAGGCACTCATCCTTGCAGCGGTTGCCGGCTTCCATGTGGAAAATCGGAATGTGCAGTCTCTTTGCACCGATGACTGACAGGCAGCTGTTAGTATCGCCGAGTACAAGAACTGCGTCCGGTTTGATTTCAACCATCAGTTCATAGCTCTTCGCAATGATGTTGCCCATTGTTTCGCCAAGATCTTTTCCGACTGCATTCAGATAGACTTCCGGATCATCGAGTTCAAGATCCTTGAAGAAGACTCCGTTCAGGTTGTAGTCGTAATTCTGACCGGTGTGGGCAAGAATTGTATCAAAATAGGTTCTGCATTTTTTAATGACTTCGGCCAGACGGATAATCTCCGGTCTTGTGCCGACAATGATCAGAAGCTTCAGCTTTCCGTTATTTTTGAATGTTACGCTCATTGATTCCTCCCGGCAGGTTTCAGGCAATGACCTGACCTGCTTCAACTTTTGTATTTTCTCTGACTGTCTTTGCGGATTTCACGATTGCCCCAAGGCATACATGCACGCCGTTTTCGATCACGCAGTCATGATCCACAACCGCATTCATATTGATAATGCAGCCTTCGCCGACTGCGGCATCCGTACCGATGCATGCGTGAGGCAGCACCATTGTACCATTTCCGATCTTCGCGGTCGGTGAGACATAGGCACTTGCATGAATCAGACTACAGACCGGCACCTTCGCATCCTTCAGCTTCTTCAGCCAGCGCATGCGGATTTCGTTGTTTCCGAAGGCAGGATAGAATTCAGTATCTGAATCGATATATGCGGAAAACGTATCGCAGACGCCTGCCGCATTTCCGTTATGATCATCCAGGAAGATGATTTCATCAAAACGCTGTGACTGACGCGCTAAGTCGGCGATGACTCTTCCATATCCTCCCGCACCGAGTATCACAAGTCTCATGATCACACCTTCTCAAAGAATGTATCAGGGTGGGCAGGATTGAAGATTTCATTTGCCCACATCAGAGTGACAAGATTTTCCGTTTCGGAAAGATTGATGATGTTGTGTGTATATCCCGGCAGCATATGCACAGCCTGGATTTTGTCTCCGGAAACTTCGAATTCAATCACTTCGTCGCTGCCGATCTTTCTTTCCTGAATCAGACCATGACCTGAAACAACAATGAAGAATTCCCATTTGGAGTTATGCCAGTGCTGTCCCTTGGTAATGCCCGGCTTTGAAATATTGACGGAGAACTGTCCGTGATCGACTGTCTTGAGCAGTTCGGTGAATGAGCCTCTGTCATCGACATTCATCTTCAGATCAAAGATTGTCTTCTCTTTAGGCAGATAGGAAAGATACATTGAATAGAGTTTCTTTTCAAAGCTGCCTTCCGGAATGGCCGGCATGATCAATGTTTCCGGCTGATCATGGAATTTATGCAGACACTCGACAATGTAGCCGAGAGTTGCTTTATGAGTTACCGGCGCATAGCAGTATTTTCCGTCTTCCTTCATCACTGCATTCACACCGTCGAATTCACAATGATGTTCCTTGCCTTCCAGGGCATCGAACATCTCTTCGACCAGATCATCGATAAACAGCATCTCCAGCTCAACCGAAGGATCGTTGACCGTAATCGGCAGATCGTTGGCAATGTTGTTGCAGAAGGTACCGACCGCGCTGTTGTAGTTGGGTCTGACCCATTTTCCGACAAGGTTGGGAAAACGATAGACAAGCACTCTGACGCCATTCTGTTCACCGTATTCAAAGAACAGATCTTCACCTGCTTTTTTGCTTAAGCCGTATTCGGAAGTTCCGAATCTTCCCGACAGAGTTGCCTGGATGCTTGAGCTTAACATGAGCGGTGCCTTGTTTTCATATTTCTTCAATGTTTCCAGAAGCTTTGAAGCAAAACCATAGTTTCCCTTTCTGAATTCTTCCGGATCCTTCGGGCGGTTGACACCAGCCAGATTGAAGACAAAATCACAGTCTCTGCAATATGCATCAAGATCTTCTTCTGTTGAATCGATGTCGTATTCATAGATCTCATCGATCTGAATTGCAGGTCTTGTTCTGTTTTTGCCGTCCCTGATATTCTTCAGATTTTCGACAAGGTTTCTGCCGACAAATCCCTTTGCACCTGTTACCAGTATTTTCATTGATCAATTTCCCCCTTTTTTGCGATCAATCAGATTCTGAAACAGATCTTCCAGCTGATCAAGAAGTCTGTCTTTGTTAAAGTGTTCTTCATAATAGGCACGGGCTTTCTGACCCATTCCCTTTGTATCATTTTCATCCTTTGAAGCTTCCAGAATGAACTGTGCAAGCTTTTCATCATCACCTGCATCTGTGCAGTATCCGCACTCACATTCTTTGATGACTCTCTGCGTTTCCCCGTTGACTGCCCCGATGATCGGCTTGCCGCCAAGCATGTAGGACTGCATTTTGGCAGGCAGCGTGTAATTGACAACCTGGTTGTCCTTCATGGTGATTAAGAAGGCATCCGCAAGTGAATAATACTTCACCATCTCGCTCACCGGATGGGAACCGTGGAATGTGATGTTGGATAAGCCTGCCTGCTCAGCAATCTCTTTGCATGCCGGCAGGTTCAATCCGTCCCCGACGATATGGAAGTGAATCTTCTTTTCGTCTTTGAGTCTGACGGCAGCTTTGACAATCACTTCAACATCGGTGGCCGGTCCGACATTTCCGGCATACAGCACATCATAGACGCCGTTGTCTTCTTTTGTGCACTGCCCGTATGTATCTTCCGCATATTGCGGCCAGTAGACAAGTCCGTATTTTTCAGCAGGCAGCTTCAGAACATTTTCGAAATAGTTTCTGAATGATTTCGAAGTGATCGTAATCAGATCTGCCTGTTTGTATGTATTGACGCTGAAGCGGTAAAGAATCTTATAGAACAATGATTTCTCATTGATCGGGCCTGCCGTGACACTGATCGGCCATTGATCAAGACAATTGAGAATCAGAGGTATATTCTGTTTCTTCGCCGCTGCGATGGCCGGTCTGCTCATCGATACGGGTGAAGTCTGATAGCTGTAGACAGCATCGTATTTTTCCTTCAGACTCTTTGCCTTCAATGTTGCCGAGATTGCAAACCAGGCATAGTTGATGCCGAATGTGATGAGACTTGTTCCGCGACCGACTAACGAACATCTTTCGATCTTGACGCCTTCAACAGTCTGATGACGGTTTTTCCCGTGTCTGTAGTCATCGAAGACTCTTCCTTTCGGATAATTCGGAAGGCCGGTCAGCACCGTGACATCATGGCCTCTTTCAGCCAGTGAAAAGGCAATATCATTGATCCGGAAATTTTCCGGATAAAAATGCTGGCTCACAATCAGCAGCTTCATTTGGAGATCCTCCCGATCTGTTCATACAGATTCAGATATTCTTCGCTCATCGGCTTCTTTTCATCCCTGACGATTTCTTCCTGACGGACTGCCGCTCTGAGTTTCACGACTGCATCAGCCGTATCGTATCTTGCGACAACAGCTGCACTTCTTCCGGCCGACTCAGGTGAGCCTCCGGTATTATAGGTCACAATCGGTGCCCCGCATGCATTTGCTTCAAGATTGACGGTCGGATAGTTGTCTTCAAGTGTCGGATTGAAGAAGGCATCACTCACACTGTACCAATGGCGCAGCTCATCGATATTGCAGTGAGGGATGCCGAGTACATGTTCCGGAACATTCTTCATCTGCTTTTCGCTTAAGCCGACCATAACCAGGACTTCATTGTCATTGAGCTTTGAGGCAAGCTTTCTGCATTCTTCATAGCCCTTTTGCTTTGTCCATACATTTGCACAAGACAGGTAGACTCTTTTATTTTCAAGATGATATTCTTCGCGGATATTTCCCGGGTCATAAAAGAAATCGGAAAGGCTGACATCGTTATAGATAACCCGGCACGGATAATTCTTCAGAATGGACTCTGAGACTTCGCCTTTCAGCCATTTTGAAGGTGTCACAAGAACCATATTCATATGGCTCCATGCCTTCTTCTTTCTTTCAAAATTCTTTGCGGATGAAGAGAGAAGACGATACGGATATTCATTTCTGAAGTGACATTCCTTACAGCCGTTTTTCCACTGTCCGCATTCGTTGTAGTCATAATAGGCGCAGAAGCCTGTATAAGCCCAGCAGTCATGCAATGTCCAGACAACCGGAATCTTTTCTTTCTTCAGATATTCAAACAGCATTTCATAATTCAGATAAAAGCCGTGAATATTATGAAGATGAATGACATCAGGTCTGATCTCTTCAATCTTCGCAATAATTTTTTCGGTGTTTTTTCTGCTGTGGAGACCGTGGGAATCAAAAAGAACAGAGGCGGCAATGTCCGCCTTCTGTTCAAGATTGTCCGCGATATACCAGACATGATCCGCTTCTGCGGTGGATCCCTTATATCCGATCGCGCTTTTGCGGCCATAAATCACATATGCTTCATGTCCCGCTTTCAGCGCTTCGTCGCGCAGTTTTCTGACGATTTTTCCTGTGCTTCCGTATCCGTAAACGGAATTAATATAAAGAATCTTCATGCCTTTTCCTCCGGTTCAGAAACTGAATGTATCTTTGAGTCCCAGCCACTTCTGATCTTTGTCGCTGAGATTGAGCGGTGTGCCGTCGGCAAGTGTATAGCCTTCAGCACTCGCGCTTCCTTCATATGTTCCCGTTACCTGCGGCCACTCAATTCCGATTTCCGGATCATTCCACGCCATGCCGCCTTCATCATTGGGATGATAGAAGTCATCGCACTTATAGCAGAATTCGGCTGTATCGGAAAGCACCAGGAAGCCATGGGCAAATCCCTTCGGAATCAGGAACTGCTTTTTGTTTTCCTCTGTCAATTCAACACCGTACCACTTTCCGTATGTTTCCGAATTCGCTCTTAAATCGACAGCGACATCAAAGACGGAACCCTTGATGACTCTGACAAGCTTGGTCTGCGGAAAGTTCTTCTGGAAGTGAAGTCCTCTCAGTACGCCCTTTGTGCTCATGGACTGGTTGTCCTGCACAAAGACGATATCGATTCCGTTTTCTTCCATATCCCTCTGGCTGTATGTTTCCATGAAATAACCGCGGTTATCGCCATGCACAGCCGGTGTGATGACACAGAGGCCTTCAATGCCTCCCATATTCTTTTCAACTTTGATCTGTCCCATATTTACTCCGTCAAATAAATCTCTGACATATGTCCCTGTCTCTGACTCATCGGAGGCAGCTTCATATAGTCACCGTAATATTCTCTCAGATATTTATCATAATTCTTCATCGCATGGAATTTCATCCCTTCGAATTCAAGATCTTCATATTCTTCAAGATCTTTGCAGTCAAAAGGCACATCATATGTGGAAGGCCAGCAGAGATTTCCCATCGTGTGTGTTTTCACATTCCGGTATTTCTCTGCCGTCTTCATGATCTTCCGGTTGTAGTACTGATACCCTCTTGTCCGTGCATAGAGAACCACCGGTCCCCGCACCAGAGCACGAAGCGGGGTTGAGCCGGTAAAGGGGATGGCAGTGCTTGATGTATGCCACATCAGCAGTCTGCCGCATGTTTCAAACAGTTTTCTGTTTTCGCTTCTTTCATCCGGAACATAGTCCAGAGGAAAGATATCCACCCAGAGTTCCTTGTCACCGAGTGAGGTTTTTCCTTTGAATACCGTCTTATGGTGAACCATCTTCGCAAAAGGGTAAACTGTATTTCCCTGTTCATAGCTGACGAGTCCGTACGGTTCTTCAAAAGGTTCTGTTTCAAATGATGCAATCAGTCTTTCATAGTCGCCTCTTGGCATGAGGAGATCAATATCATCATCCCAGGGAATGAATCCCTTGTGTCTGACTGCACCGAGCAGGGTGCCGTAGAAGATGTAATATCTGATTCCATGCGCATCACAATATGATGCAAGATATGACATCATCTTCAGCAGTTCTGATTTGATTTCTGAAGCGCTCAGTTTCTGCATTAATATCCGCCGCCTGCAATGCCGTAATATTCTTCGAATGTCTTTCCGGAAGCGTAGATCTTTCCGGCTTCTTCAACACCCACATATCTGTAATGCCACGGCTCATACATATATCCGGTAATGCTTTCCTTACCCTTCGGATAACGCAGAATGAATCCGTATTTATACGCATTGTTGAAGAGCCACTTGCCTTCTGCCGTACTCTCAAATGATTCATAGAGATAGTGGGCACCGCTTGCATCGGAGATATCGATGGCAAGTCCGGTCTGATGTTCGGAATAGCCCGGTCTTGCGCTGTAGCGGTCGGCAGCTGCCTGTCCGTCACGGGCGACATATCCGTTATAGATTGCACGCTGGGTTGCTTCAGAACGATATCCGCTTCCCATGACAAGCGTGATTCCTTCTGTCTTTGCGCCGGCAAACATCTTTTCAAGAGCAGATGCAGCCTGTGACTTCATATAGACATTCGAACCTGTGCGCTGCACATTGGGAATGACAAGTCCGCTAGGTACATATCCGTCCGGGAGCTTGTGCTTCTTGTTTGCGACAATCAGCATACTCTCGGGATTGTAGAACTTCGGATTTCCTTCCGGCTCATCCCAATAGCCGTTTGTCTCTTCAAAATGATAGGAATGACCGCCGATTGTCTGCCAGCCGGTCTTCATCGCGCCGGAGTTTGGATCCAGATAATACCAGTACCATGAATTCGGGTCCTGCAGCCAGCCGGTTGCCATTGCGCCTGAGGATTTCATGTAATACCAGGTGTTTCCGTCTTTCACCCATCCTGTTTTCATTTTTCCGTTTTCATCCAGATAGTACCAGGTGCTTCCCTGCTTGAGCCAGCCGGTCTTGCGTCCTCCGCCGGAATCCAGATAGTACCATGTGCCGTCAATCTTCTGCCAGCCTGTTAACATTGCGCCGCTGCCATTCAGGTAATACCAGGTATTGCCGATCTTCTGCCAGCCTGTTAACATGACGCCTTTGTCATTGAGGTAATACCATGTCTGTCCGTCAAGCTTCCAGCCCGTCTGCATCACACCGGAGTCATTGAAGAAATACCACTTGTTGTCGATCTTCTTCCATCCCTTTGCCATTGCGCCTGAAGCATCCAGATAATACTGTGTTTTGTTTTCAAGATACCAGCCTGTCTGCATCTTTCCTGTACCGTCCAGGTAGTACCAGACATTGCCGGTGAAGATCCAGCCCTTCTGCATCGCTCCGGACGGATTGAAGAAATACCAGCTGCCGTTGACGCTTGCCCAGCCGGTTGCCATATAGCCGGAAGAATTGAAGTAATAGGTGACACCGTCAATCTCCTTGAATGTGTCATGAGGCCATGTGCCGTCGCCGTTGTCATACCACCATCCGGTTGTATCGTAGACCCATTTGGCCTTGGGGTTCTGATTTTCAGGTTCGGCATAAACCGGTGAAATGGTGCTGATCATTGCAAATAATGACAATGCAAAAATGATGAATTTCTTTTTCATGATCGTTCCCCCTCTCTAACGGAACATTTTTAAATGATCAGTAATCGATTTCCTGCAGATATCTGCTTAAAGCATCCTGCCAGGAAGGAAGAGGTTCAAAGCCGTTTTCCTTCAGCTTTGAACGGTCAAGTCTGCTGTTGAACGGACGGACTGCCTTGCTTAAGCCGTACTCGGCAGTTGTAACAGGTGTGACTTTTGTTGTATAGCCTGCCTGTCTGTAGATTTCACATGTGAAGTCATACCAGGAGATATAGCCTCCCTCGTTTGTCGCATGGTAATATCCGTACTTTTCTGTTTCTGCCATGTCGATCAGAAGTCTTGATAAATCAAGTGTATAGGTCGGCGTTCCGAACTGATCGTTGACGACTCTGACCTCATCATGTGTTTTGCCTACCCTTAACATGGTTTTGATGAAATTGGATCCGTTGACGCCGAATACCCAGGCAATCCTGACGATGAAGTATTTTTTAAGTGTATTCGCGACCGCAAGCTCCCCTTCAAGCTTGGTCTGTCCGTAGACATTGAGCGGACTGTAATCCTTGCAGTCTGCCTGCCACGGTTCTGTGCCCTGTCCGTTGAAAACATAATCGGTTGAAATGTAGATCATCTTTGCGTCGGCTTCCTTTGCCGCATCTGCGATATTCTGTGTGCCGCCCGCATTGACTGCTCTGACCTTTTCAACTTTGTCATCATCTTCGGCAAGATCGACTGCCGTCCAGGCTGCACAATGGATGATCACATCCGGATGAATCTCACCGATTGTTTTTTTCACCGCTTCTGCATCGGTGATATCAAGTGATACATAAGGCATCTCTGTGACAGGGCTTCCATCCTGGATTCCGCTGTACTTTTCCGCCACATCGCTGCCGATTCCTTCATATCCTCTCTTATATAATTCATTCATGACATCGTGGCCCAGCTGGCCTCCGACTCCGGTAACAAATATTCTCATATTACATATTCTCCAAATCAGCTAAATCATACCAAATGCAGTGTTCTTTTACCATTGTGCGGGACAAAACAGTTCTCACTTTCATCATAGCAGAGATTTGTTTTGTTGATTTTGACAACGTTCAAGTTTTCGTTTAATATTCACACACATGATACTGCCATCAGTTATCCTTTTTGACAGGTTTATGTTAGAATACATAGAGGGTTATACCTATAGCCCCAAAAGGAAATAAATACTCAATGAGAAATATACCGTTCAGCCCGCCTGATATGAGCGAGGCAGAAATCAATGAAGTCAGTGAAACTCTGCGTTCGGGATGGATTACAACCGGCCCGCGTACAAAGCTTCTGGAAAAGAGGCTGGCAGAGTATTTTCATACTGACAAAGTCGTCTGTCTGAATTCGGGAACCGCTGCCGAAGAACTGACGTTCCATCTGCTCGGCATCGGCGAAGGCGACGAAGTGATTGTCCCGGCATATACATATACAGCTTCCGCTTCTGCCGCAATTCATGCAGGAGCCACAGTCCGCTTCATCGACTGTCAGGAAAACAGTCTTGAAATGGATTACGATGCAATGGAAGCGGCGATCAATGAAAAGACAAAAGCAATCGTCCCGGTTGATCTCGGCGGCATCGTATGCGATTACGACCGGATTTATCAGGCAATTGAAAATAAGAAGAGCCTGTTTAAAGCAACAGACAACAAAATCCAGCAGGCACTGAACAGAGTTGTCGTTGTCAGCGATTGCGCCCATGCGCTCGGTGCAAGCAGACACGGACTCATGGCAGGTGAAATCGGTGATTTCTCTTCCTTCTCCTTCCACGCAGTCAAGAACTTCACAACTGCAGAAGGCGGATGCGTCACCTGGAGAAATATCGAAGGCATCAACAATGAAGATCTGTATTATCAGCTTCAGTTAATGAGCCTGCACGGACAGTCCAAGGATGCCATGTCCAAAACCATCGGAAACTGGGAATATGACATCATTGAACCGTGGTACAAGTGCAATATGACAGATATCACTGCCGCCATCGGACTTGTGCAGCTTGACCGTTATCCGGGCATGCTGGCAAGAAGAAGACAGATTATCGAAAAGTATGATGCGGCAATGGATGAGATGGGTATTCATCATCTGACCCACTACGGTGAAGATTTCGCAGGCAGCGGTCATCTTTATATTATTAATATACCTGATATCGATGCGGCAATCCGCAACAGAATCATCATGAAGATGGCTGAAAAGGGTGTGGCATGCAATGTGCATTACAAACCGCTTCCGATGATGACTGCATATAAGAAGCTGGGATGGTCAATCAGCTCATTCCCCAATGCATACAGACACTATCTCAACGAAATCACACTGCCGCTTCACACATTGCTGAGCGATGAAGATGTCGATTACGTCATCGAAACACTGCGGGAGACAGTGAAAAACAGTGAAAAACTCTGAGGATCGCACATGCTGAGAAAATGGGAAAATCTTGACGAATGGATGAGACAGCCTGAAGTAAAAGAATATTACGATCTTTTATCAAAGAAAAAAGTCAGTCTGTTCTTCAAAAGAGTTTTCGATCTTCTCATCGCAGTGATCCTTTTTATAATCCTTCTGATCCCGATGATTCTGATTGCAGTCTACATCAAAACAGATTCAAAGGGACCTGTCTTCTACAGGCAGAGAAGAGTTACCCAGTACGGGAAGGAATTCAGAATTCATAAATTCAGAACCATGGTCGTCAATGCCGAGCAGATCGGCACGGCCGTCACTGTCGGTGAAGATCCGAGAATCACAAAAGCCGGTCATCTTTTAAGAAAGACAAGACTGGATGAACTGCCTCAATTGATCGATGTGCTTGAAGGAACGATGTCCTTTGTCGGCACCCGTCCGGAAGCGGTGAAATATGTTGAGCAGTATACTCCTGAAATGAGAGCGACTCTGTTATTACCTGCAGGTATTACTTCTGAAGCGTCCATCCTTTATAAAGATGAAGCAGAGCTGCTTGAAAATGCAGAAGATCCCGACCGCACCTATGTCGAGGAAATCCTTCCTGCAAAAATGAAATACAACCTGAATTCAATCAGAAACTTCTCGCTTCTTTCTGATTTGAAAACAATGTTTGCGACAGTCGGAGCTGTATTGAAATGAGTGAAAAGAAGACTGCATATATTTTTGATGTTTATGATGATTACGAAATCAGACTCAGATATGTCCGTGATGTCTTTGTGGAAAAAGGATATCAGGTGACTGTTTATCTGAGTGATTTTGATCATTTCCACAAAGAGAAATACAAAAAGAAAAGAGAAGACTGCGAATATATTGATGTTCTTCCCTACTCCAGAAACTTTTCATATGCAAGAATCCGCTCCCATATGAAATTTGCCGAAAGCTGTCTGAAAGTCCAGAAGGAAAAGCCGGCTGACCTTGTCTATGTCATGGTTCCTCCCAACTCCATGTCACGTCAGTTCGGACTGCATCATAAAAAGAATCCGGACTATCATCTGATCTTTGACTTATGCGATATGTGGCCTGAGAGCTTTCCTTCAAAAGGAATGAAACCGATTCTTACCATACCGTTTTCCGTCTGGGCATGGATGCGTAATTCATCAATGAAGTATGCCGATCTCATCATGAGTGAATGCGATCTGTTCTCCGATCTGATCCGGAAATACGTGCCGGCAGAAAAGCTGAAAACATTCTGGCTCTGCCGCAAGCAGCTTGTCAAAGAAGTGAAGGATGTTGAATCAGACATTCTGACATTTGCATATATCGGCTCCATCAATCATGTCGTGGATGTGGATTCCATTGTCTCTGTTCTTGCCGAACTGAAAAAACAGACAAAACTGAAATTCCACATCATCGGGGATGGTGAATCCAGAGAACGCATGATCAGCCTGCTTGATGAAAATCAGATTGATTATGAATATCACGGTCTCGTATTTGATGAAGAAGAGAAAAGAAAGATCTTTGCGAAATGTCACTACGGCTTCAATATGATGAGAGATACAGCATGTATCGGACTCACCATGAAATCACTTGATTATTTCGCATATGATCTGCCGATTATCAACAACGTTCCTGCCGATACGGCAAGAATGGTGGATGAGAATCATCTTGGTTTTAACATCAATGATATTCACAATGACATCA
>JAUNEN010000174.1 GCA_030525525.1 Erysipelotrichaceae bacterium | reverse complement strand
CGGCTATATGCAGGAAGCTTCAAAGCAGCTTGAAGATGACCGGACAGCACTTCTGTTGCTGGTGAATGAAAAGACTGCCGGCATGATCGATGCAAGACTTGCGCATTATGAAACTGAAATCACACGCACGCCGATCATTGAAACAAAGGCAAAGAAAGCCGAAGAATCACAGCTTCATACAACTTATTAATCCCTCAGATCTGAAATAATCCCCCTTCCCTCCAAAACAAAAAAGATCTGAAGTTTAACCTGAAACGGCAGTGAAAAGAGCTGCCGTTTTAATCTTTAAACAAAACCCGGTTTTAGAGCGTCTGTAAGATTTTGTTTAAAATCGGCAGGTTTCCATGTGATTATTCTTAGAAGTTTGTGTAGGTAAAATGATAATAATTTCAAAAAACAAGTATTTCCATAATTGCGAATTATCCATTCGCGGTCTTAGCTTTCTCTATATCAACGCAGAAACGTCAAGATTGACATAAGCAGCTAAATAATGATATATTTTTTACGATTTTACAATTTCATTTTCGTTTATATTATATCTTAAGGTGATCTCTTATGACTTATACAGAGTACATTCGGAACTATCTTATGGATCAAAGCCCCGGCACTCCGATTTATATTGATAAAATCGCAGACAACATGGCTGCAAATTACGGGATTGATAAAAAGAAAGCAGCTGCCGCCACTTCTGTCGCTGTCAAACGGCTCATGGATAAAGGAAATCTGCCGGACTTGCGCCGTTATCAGAAAGGCATCTATTATCGAACTGCCATCACTCCATTCGGTGAGACAGGAATCAATCGTGAAAAGCTGATCGCCGACAAGTACCTGAACAATGACAATGGTTATGAAACAGGGCTTCTTTTGCTTCATCACATGGGACTTACTACACAGATGCCGACAGAACATCTGCTTGCAACAAATGCAGCCAAAGACTGTGTACGGTACGACAGTAAACTTGATGTTTCAATCTGTCCTCCGAAGACTCCGGTCAATGCAGAAAACAAGGTTTACCTGCAAACTCTTGATGCACTTGACCTTCTGGATAAAGCACCTGTTGATACTCCGGATCCCTACATGATCCTTGCAGAGCATATCAGGAAAAACGCTCTGCAGTATGAAATGCTTTTATACTACGCTGACAGATTTTATAATCAGAAAACAATCATCCGGCTTGCGCACACTGCAAGCCGAAAGGACGCTAAAATTTGAAACTTCACCAAGACAAAAATGCATTTCGCGTTTTGCTTGAGCAAATTCACAACCAGACTGGATACCGTATGGATGTTCTTGAAAAAGACTACTATGTTGTGCTGATGCTCAACGAGTTGGCAGAAAAACAGGAAGCAGGTTTACCCGCATATTTCAAAGGCGGCACAGCGTTATACAAGGCGCTGAAAACCACGAACCATTTCTCAGAAGATATCGATCTTTTAAGACAGATGAAGACAAGCGTGATTGTCTTTACCACCCTTGTCACAAGAGCCCCATGGATGGAGGACTTTCTCCGGAAATTGCTTATCCGCTCGGAGACTCCTACATCCAGCAGGCTGAAGACTGCCGTGATTCGGGAGAACTGGGAACCCTGGCCCATGCGATGTATCACGATTTTATCTACCGTGTTCATTATGCACGTTCCAATCCCAATCACTCCCATGTTGTGCAGAAATGCTGCGATTTTATCGATCTCAACACAAACCGCAGACTGAACGCAAAAGACCTGGCTTCGCTTGTCGGCTATACCGAATACTACCTGACTGACAAATTCAAAAAGGAAACAGGAATCTCTTTGAGCAATTACATCCGCAATGCCAAGATTTCAAGAGCGAAGATCCTTCTGACTTCAACCTCTCTGCCTGTTTCCGAAATTTCAGATCAGCTTGCTTTCAACACGCCGAATTATTTCATTCAGTGTTTCCGCAAGTGTGAGGGCTGCACGCCTGCACAATACAGAAAAAAGAACAAAAATGCATGAATCAGATCACAATCCCGTCGCAATGATCAATCTCATGCTGGATAATCTGCGCCGTAAAACCGGAAAAGGTCTGTGTGTGACTCTGAAACTGCATATCCTGATATGCAACAGCAATCTCTCTGTAGCGGACTGCTTTTCTCATACCGTTCAATGACAGACAGCCTTCTTCGGTTTCATATCTTTCTTTTTTCGATATGATCTTCGGATTGATCATCACCAACGGCATATTCATGAATTCAACAACGATGAATCTTTTCTTCACCCCGATCATATTGGCAGCCATCCCGACGCAGTTCTGTCTGTTCGCCATGAACGTATCCACGAGGTTTCTGACATCATTCAGATCATCCTTTGTTGTTTCCTGTGACTTCTGAGACAGGAAAAACACATCTCTGACAATCGGTTTATTCATTTCTTTTTCCCCTTATTCATACTGAACATTGTTGATATCGAGATGGTAGATCACATCCTTGCGTTCCACGACGATATTGATCTTCTTCATCAATTCTTCATCCGCACGGATATGATTGAGCAGTTCACGGGTCGGGTTGACTGCAGTCGGATGTCCGGTACACGCAAACATCGTCAGATCGCCGTTCGTATCCCCGTAGCTGTAACAATCATCTAGATTCAGATCATAAAGCTCTGCTATCTCATGCAGGGCTTTCTTTTTGGATACAGAATCCCACATCGGTGTGATTTCACCGGTATAGATTCCTTTTTCATCAACATGGTAGACCGTTCCCCGCCAGTTATCAAATTCATATTTTTCAGCCATATAATTCACAAGCGCATCCGGTGAACCGGAGATCGCAATAATCTTATGTCCGAGCTTTCTGTGCTTCTCAATCTCATTTCTCGTGAACTGGTAGACTCTGTCGCCTTTCTGTTCAATGACCTTCTTGGCGATCAGATTGATATGTTCGCTTGAAATCCCGACGGTTACACGTTTGAATGCTTCAACCATCCGATCAAGATAAATGTCATAGTCCCCCTGTCTGCGATCCCAGGCCATGAATGCAGGCCTGACACGGTCCGTCCATTCAGACGCATCGATCAGTTCATGGGTCACCATTTTCTTGAACACTTCCGTAATCAGCCCTTCCCTATAGATTGTGCCGTCGATATCAAAAAATGCTGCAATATTTTTAATCATAAACAACCTCTTATCCTGATTCCATTGTACATGAAATCCAATCCTGGATTGTTTTGTATGATGGTTAAACTTACAGAACAGACTATTCTGAATCTTCTGCATTGATAACGGTT
>JAUNEN010000090.1 GCA_030525525.1 Erysipelotrichaceae bacterium | reverse complement strand
TCTTTCGAGTTTCAGGTAATCTTTTCAGATTGCGCTTCTCAATTATTCACCGAGCTGTGCTGTTCTGTACAGGAATGTGACTGCCTGTGCTCTTGTGCACTTAACATCCGGTGAGAACTTCGTTGCGCTTGTACCCTTTGTGATGTTGTTTTCAGCTGCCCAGCTGACTGCCTTTGCGAAGTATCTGTCAGCTGTGACATCATCAAACTTAGCTGTTGTTTCAGGTTCAGGTGAGCCCATAGCTCTCCACAGGAATGTAACAATCTGCGCTCTTGTGCAGCCGTCATCCGGTGAGAACTTAGTCTTGCTTGTACCTGTTGTGATACCTTCGGAAGCTGCCCAGGCAACTGCCTTGTAGAAGTATCTGTCCTCAGTAACATCTGTGAATTCCATGTTGTATTCAACTTCAGGTTCACCCATCATTCTCCACAGGAATGTAACGATCTGTGCTCTTGAGCATGTTACATCCGGTGAGAATAATGTGTCGCTTGTTCCCTTAGTGATCTGAGGATCGTGGTAGTATGCCCAGTAAACCGGATCGTAGTAATACTTTTCCGGATCCTTGACATCATCGAATTCGAACGGTACTCTGACCTGCTCTGCAAGCCACTGCCAGCAATTGAGATCGCCGCAGTTCTCGTCATCGCAGAAGCACTCGTTGTTATCGAAGTATACCCAGCTCCAGTGTTCGTTGTACTTGTAGTCGCTGCCGTCTTCAGTCAGATCGTTGAATCTGCCTGTTGTGTCATGGACATCTTCGAACAGTGACCAGTGAACATTTGTATTTCCTGCAGCCTGCAGTCTTTCGATCAGCAGTTCTGTTGTTTCAGGATACTTGACTGTGCCGTCGTTTGTGCAGTGGATGAACCAGATCGGGAGTCTGGAGATTGCCTTGATCTGCTCGTCAGTGACATTTTCACTCGGGCAGTGAGGGCAAACCGGATAAGCTGCTGCGAAGAGTTCAGGAGCTTCGAAGATGATGTTCATGGTCTGACCGCCGCCCATTGAGCAGCCGCCGACGATGACTCTGTCTTCATCAACATTCAGATTCTCATCCGCAATAACTTCTTTGATCAGTTCAATCTTGCCTGCGATGATATCCATGTCGCCTGTATCTGCAGGTGTCTGCGGTACGAGGACATATGCACCATCGAACAGTTTCTGGAATTCTTCACCATTCAGAGCTGTGACTTCGTTGCCGAGTAACGCGATTCTCGGATCGCTTCCTCTTTCACCGACGCCATGGTTCCAGATAACAAGGGCATGCTTATTGCCGTCATCAGCATTTTCCGGAGTGTAGAGTCCATAAGGAATTACCAGTCCGTCAGATGCTTCGAATGTGCTGTATTCATAGCCTTCAAGCTGAGGAATCAGTACATTTTCGTTATCGACAGTCTTGACATCAACATCGCCGGAAACAGTGAGTGCTGTAACTGTGCCTTCAGCTGTGAAGAGCTTAGCGCCGTCCTTCAGGCTGACATTCAGTGTATACGGATCTGCCCAGCTGTTTGTCCATGTCTGCATTGACCATACGATCGGGCTGCCTTCAACCGGTGAAATTCTCATTTCGATTGTGACATATTCGGACTGGCCGGAGACCTTGTTGCCCATATCGTCGGATGCATATGCATTCAGAACTGTACGAGCTGTTGCCTCGCCGCCGTTGACTGCCTGAGTAACTTCGAAGAGGTCGCCTGTGATATAAGAGCCGTCAATCTTCTGATCGAGCTTGACGATCACTCTGTCAATACCTGCGCCCCAGTCATCGCCTGTTAAGCGTACCTTTGCAACTTCGCCTGCGAGTGCGAGTGCGCTTCCGCCGACTTCAGCTGTTGCAGTATTTTCAGACTTCTCGTTGTTTTCTTCTTCAGTCTTGACATCAACATCGCTTAATGCAGAAGGATCTTTTGCCTTGAAGCTGATGTTTGCAACGAGTGCATCTGCATCAAGAGCCTTCGGGCTGATGAAGCCGACAACAATCTTGCCTTCTTCAGCATCATTGACTGAACTGTATCTGACTGTTCCCTTTGCGCCGATGTATTCGACTTCTTCAGGGTTGTAAGTAACAGTGTAGAGACCGTTTGTTGCGGACTCGTCAGTTGTAACTGTTACGAGTGTTGCATCAGCTGTGCCTGTGCCGTTGGTTTCAGCAGACTGTCTGATATCTTCCGGCTTGTCAGCATCGATTGCAACATTCAGGCTTCCCTTGGAAAGCTTTCTTGTCGGAGTCATTCTGACAACATCCATGGATGCGGATGCTTCAATAACTGCCGCTGCTTTGCCCGGATCTTCTTCCGGCATACCGATGTCATAGACATCCTTTTCATAGAGACCGCCGACCGGCCATACACCGTCAGCGAAGTAACCGACTGACCAGATGTTGCCGACATTATAGAGGTCTTCAATCATGACGAGTTCAACCTTGTTATCCGCATTGTTGAAGCGGCTGTAGAACAGGTTGGTTCCGTCATAATAGAGTGACTGGAAGTAAGGTGTATCAACGCTGTCAGCGATCTGATCGACTGTTGAGACATTGAATCTGGAATAGCTTCCTTCGTAAGGCAGGAAGCCTGTGTTATAGAGAACACCTGCTTCATCAATCAGGAATACCCAGTCTGTTGCACCGTATGTGGAGTGCATGTACTGCTCTTCGTAAGCGATACCGACGAGGTTTGCACCGCCTGTGAAGCTGCTCAGATCGAAGGCGCCGGTATAATTGCCTGTTGTTGCATCGATGATCACAACATATGTTCCATAGACACCTAACAGAATGTTTTCGCCGAGGCTCGGAGCTTTGCAGATATCCATGTATCCGATTTCGCTTGCACCGATTTCAGTTGCAGTATATGTTTCTTCATCAATTGTATAGAGTGAAGAAACCATTTCGTCTGAATCGAAGGAAGCCGCATACAGTGTTCCGTTCTGATCATAAGCTGCGCTTGCAAGCGGCAGTCTCATGGAACCGGAGAGCTTTGTATAATCCGGCAGACTGTTTGTGTTGAATTCGGAGAACCATACTTCACCGTTTTCATCCCAGACGATGCCGTTCAGCGGAATGTCGAATGTCTTGACAACGACATTTGCTGTTGCGGAAACTGTTTCATCGACTGCGGAAGTTGCTGTAACGGTTGTTGTTCCGACTGCAACACCTGTAATAATACCGTCTTCGTCAACTGTTGCGATGGATTCATCAGCTGTGCTCCAGATCACTCTGTCATCAGCGCCCCAAGGGCTGACAGTTGCTGTTGCCTTGGCTGTGGAATTCTTCAGAACGTTGATTTCTTCCGGTGTGACTGTGATTGCCAGATCGCCTTTGAGTTCTTCTTCATTCAGGTTGATCTTGTAGATTGTTTCATTTGCGGCATAGTCGCACATCTGAATGTACAGATGATCGGAAACATCTTCACCCAGATCGAATGTATAAGTCTTTTCAGCACCTTCTTCAGCTTCTTCATCCGCATAGATACGATCGACTACATTTTCTTCTTCGTCGCAGAGATAAATCGCTGCGATGTAGCGGTTGTCCTTCGCTGTGAATTCGAGAGCTGTTGCAGTACCTGCTTCGTCTTTCACGATTGCAACCGGTTCTTCACCGACAAATTCAGGAGCTGTGTTGTCGACAGTTGCAGAGATGCTCATGGAGTTGCCCTTATAACCATCCCAGTTGACTTCGCCGTTTTCAACATAGTATTCCGGAAGCATTGCATAGGTGAATGTCAGCTCTGTGCCTTCTGCCTGATCCTTCGGCTGATAGCCGAGAGCTGTATTTGTTGTTGTTCCGCGCCACTCAGCGCCGTTGACATAGTAGTATGCTGCGTAGGAAGAACCGAAGTCCTTTTCCGCAAGAATTTTACCGTCTTTGTCTGTGACTAAGAAAATACCGGCACCGGCATTGCGGATCTGTGAATACATTGCATTGGAGAGTGTGTCTCTGGAGTTGATGGCATTTCTTTCCGGATGATATGTCTCATCTGTTCCGTAAGGGTTGCCGCCGAAGTAGAATGTGCCGTTGATGCCTGCATAGTTAATACCGAATGATTCAGCATTTGCTGAATTCTGGCCCAGTGCTGCATACATGTAAGGTGCACGTGTCTCATCGCCGTTTGCATATTCAAGGCGTGAGCCCTTGTCATGCATATCCGGTTCGCTCCAGCTGCCGAAGTAGCCGAGAACAGGAATGGAGTGTTCAACACCCTTGACGCCTTCATCTGTGTCAGCTTCTGTGACGAACAGATAACCTTCAACATAAGCACCGTTTCTGTCTTCGCTTCCGAGTTCATCAAGTGAACCGTTGAGATCGATTTCAGCTGTGACTTTGAGTGTTTCGCCCGCATCGGCGATGACCTGTGTTTCACGATACTTCATGAGTGCAAGATATGCATCATATGTATCAACATCTTCGTCAGCGTCGATGTCTGCGTTCTTTTCATCATTGATTTCTGCGCGTACGCCTGTGACATAGTCCAGAAGAGCCTGGGCATCATATGCGTTGAAGACACCGTCGCCGTTGAAGTCGAGACCTTCAGCTTCTTCAGTTTCAGGTTCTTTTCCTTCAACTGTGAAGTTGACGATTGCGTCTAACGGAAGTGTCCATTCATCAAGGAATTCCATATTGCCATACGGGAAGACATCCTGTGTGAAGATATCTGCATCGAATGTGTATGCTGATTCTTCATCGGAGAAGTTTGTAACTTCGAATGTAACAGTGTATTTGCCTGTACGTTCTGCATCTTCACCGAGCATTGCCTTGACTTTGCCGTCTGCGTAGGAATCTGTATAAGCTTTCTTTTCAACTGCCTTGCCGCCGGTTGTTGTGCCGTTAACAGTAATGAAGGACTTCGCACTTGTTGCTGCAGCAACATTTGCAAGACCTGCACCCTGCTTGAGCAGTGAATAGTAGTAATCTGTGTCAGCTTCGAGAACCGGCTTCGCTGTGGACATGAGCAGTGAGATTGTCAGCTGACGCTCTGTGAGTCCTGTCTTGGCAACGAGGTCGTTTTCTTCAATGTACTGATGGAAGACTGCATCAAGACCGGAGATCTGCGGAGCAGCCATGGATGTGCCGCTCATCAGCTCATACTGATCTGTGCCGCCTGTGATTGCACCGGTTGAAGTCTGGTTTGTTCCGTATACGGAGAAGATATTTCCGCCCGGAGCTGTGATTTCAGGCTTCAGGTTGAGGTCGCCGGTAGGTCCCCATGAGGAGAAATCGGACATTGTCAGATAATCTGCATTTTCTTTGGAGACTTCATACTCGCCTGTGACAGTCATTGTGCCTTCGTAGTAAGCTGCGCCGCCTTCGGTTGTCTTGGCTTCGCCGAGTGCTTTCAGAGCTTCACCGTCGGCCTGTGTAATGGATACTGCCGGAGCTGTTCCGGTGTAACCGGTCAGGTTCATGCTGATGGTGCCCGGCTGGTTATTGTAGACGATTGTGGCAATTGCGCCGTTGGCAACTGCTGCGTTTGCCTTCTGAAAGAAGCTTGTGCTTCCTCTTGAAACAACAGCAATCTTGCCTGCGAGGACATCCTTGAGAGCTGCCATTTCTTCATCTGTACCGACACCGTCGATCGCGATGTATCCCTGCTCGCCGGCAATTGTTGTCATCGGAAGATTTCCTGCACTTGAACCTTCGGAATAGAAGATGCTTGCATCGCCGACTTTGAGCGGCATGCCGATGACGCCGTCATTGTTGACGGAAGCGACTGTGAAGGAGTTTGTGAAGGAACCCGGTGAACCGCCTGTTGCGAAGTTTGCGTCTTCGCTGTAGAGGTAGCCGTAGTTGGAATAGCTTGCCCATGCATAGCTGTTGCCTGCGGACATTGTGACAACTGTGTCTTCCTCAGCGAAACGGTTGAGGATGTCAGCGTATGTCGGGCTGGTTGTCATGCCTGCATTTCCGGAACCGAGTGAGAGGTTTGCGGAAGCTGCATCGAGAATCATTGCATCTTCGATTGCCACGAAGTAGTCGGAATCATAAGCGCCGCCGCCTCTGCCGAAGACTTTCATGACAAGCAGCTGTGCATCCGGTGCCTGACCCTGTGTCTTGACTGCATCAAGAGCGAGAGCGAATCCGCCGTTTCCGTCCGGAACATACTTGTTTCCTGCCGCAATACCGGAGACATGGGAACCATGTTCGCCCTGTGTATCATTGACATGGATGACATTCAGATCATTGTCAATATAGTTGTAAGCGAAAGGAACCTTTGCGGAACGGTAGACATCGGCCGCTGTGAGTGTTGAATTTCTTGCGTATGCGTTTGTCTGTGACAGAACAGCCGCAACATCGTCAACTGTGATCAGATCGACTTCCTTGCCGAGATTTTCGATGGAATATTCGAAAGCTTCCGGATCAAAGGATTTGTGATCGATATCAAGACCTGTATCGATGACTGCGACAGCCTGACCTGCGCCTGTGTAATCAGAATAGATCAGTGATGTGCCTGTCATGTCAGTGGAAATTGCCATGTTCGGATCATCTGAAGTTGCTTCTGAAACAGGTGCTTCATACTGTGTTTCGATCACGACATCCTTAACGCCGTCAACTTTCTTGATCATCTCGATCTTTGCATATGGAACATAAGCGGAAATGATATTTCCTGCAAATGTAATATTCCATACAACATCAAGAGCTTCTCCGTTCAGAGCTTCTGAAGAAATCTTTGAAGCCAGAGCTTTCTGATTGTTCAGAACCTGTGCACGGTAAGACTGAGCGTTTGCGTCTGTCGCGACTGCCTGTGCGGAGTAGCCGGCCTCGATTGTGGATGTGCCGTCTACTACGATGGAGACACGGACGTTTCCGTCCTTGATCAGGTTAGCTGCGGTCAGTTCTTCTTCAACTTTGTTTGCCGGTTCGGCACCTTTGAAGTCAGAGCTGTCAACTTTTTCCCAGGACACAGCTTCAGTTGCAGCTGTGTCCGGTTCTTCCGCATTGACCTGATAGTTCACCGGACTGACGCTTCCGAGAATCATAAAAGCGGATACGCCGAATACAGTGAGCTTCTTTGCGATTGAACTCAAATTCATAAAACCCCTTTCTATTGTATTTACCAAAAATACTCCTTATAAATTAACACATTGAAAGCGCATTCTTCAAACCCATCGAATTTTGAAATATTTGCTGTTTCGTATTTTTACTATGCTGTTTCTGTAAATCTATCAGATGGATTTTTATTTTTCATTCGATTGTAAATTATTTCAAACCGCTGATTTTTCAGTGAAAATCGCACCATGTACAACCGTGAAAATAATTTCATTAATTATAAAATTCATAGATTTTATCTATAACAGATTATAGGTAAATTCTTTAACTAAGAATCATGGAAAACCGTTGTTACGGATCAGCCTGTCCGACACACCATTAAAAGAGCCTGACCTTTCGATCAGACTCTCTTGTTTCACTTCAATCAGATATGCCGATTGACTTCAGATTGAATAGATTTCAATCTTACTGCTCTGCGTAGCGATACAGGAATGTGACGATCATTCCTCTAGTGCATTCCACACCGACACCGAATCTGCCGGTACCGTCATTGAGACCTACTGTAATCTCTTTGGAAGCTGCCCATGAGATTGCATCATAGTAATATCTGTCTTCTTCCACATCGGTGAATTCCTGATGTTCAGCAACTTCAGGCTTTCCGGCTGCTCTGTGAAGGAAGGTGACGCACTGTTCACGTGTACACGGCAGGCCGATTCCGAATCTTCCTGTACCGTCGTTCAGACCGGTTGTGATTTCATTTTCGTAAGCCCATGTGATCGGCTTGTAATACCATGCATCGGCAGCGACATCGGTGAATTCGCTGGCTGTCTCAGGTTCAGGTTCACCCATCAGTCTCCATAAGAAGGTGACAATCTGTTCTCTTGTGCATGCAGCACCCGGTGAGAACTTACCCGGGCCGCCTGCGCCGACAGTGATGCCGTTATCAAATGCCCAGTAAACAGGTTCATAGAAATACTGCGATCTCTTTGAAGCATCTTTGAACAGAATTCTGAGTTCGCATGTATCGGTATCTCCGCCTTCGATTGTTGCAGTAATCACGCAGCGACCGGGCAGTACACCTGTTACATTGCCTTCCGCATCAACTGACGCAATCTTTGAATCAGAGCTTGTCCATGTGACCTGCTGGTTGGCTTCGGCAGGTTCTACCGTTGCATTTAATTTCATTGTCTGACCGAATACAAGCGTTGCTTCATTCATGTTGAGGGTAACTGTTCTTTCGGAGAAGGAAGGAATCACAGCTTCCCTGACCTGTGTTGTAAACAGCTCGTTGGTAAAGACTGCTGTGAATTTTCCTCTGCCTCTTTCATGAGCAGTCGGCTCTTTGATGTACTCTACAGTTGTATTGACTGTTTCTGTCACTTCTTTGCCGCAGATTGTGCAGACCGCTTTTGCGGTTACGCTTCTGCTGTCGCCTGACCATGTATATTCCGGTGTACCGTATTCATGAACAGGTTCTTTGATTGTGACTGTGCATGTCGCTTTCTTTCCGCCTGCTTCTGCTGTAATCACTGTGGTTCCGGTTTTGATTGCAGTGACAAGACCGTTCTGATCAACGGAAGCCACGGCTGTATTGCCTGAGGACCAGAGAACTCTCTGTGAGCAGGTTGCAGGAAGAACCTGTGCACTCAGCTGTGCGGTTGTGCCTTCATCAAGTGTGAGTGCGCTCTGATTGATGACAACTCTTTCAACAATCTCACCGGGGTTGAGATCATCCGGTTTGACAATATAATCTTCGGTATCAATCGGATAATCCTTCTTAAAGGTATCTGTCAAAAATTCAGCATCAGAAACATGATCCGCAAATGACTTCGAGCCTTTCAGCAGCCATGCAGTTTTGCTTTTGGCACTTGCCGCAAATGTTGTATCAACGTTGTAGTATTTGTCACCGAGTTTCACGATATTCCATGTATGATACTCGCCTCTGACTTTGCCTGAGATCACACGGCAGTCAACACCGAGTTCCAGCATCAGTCTGTAGAATAATACGCAATAGCTCTGACAGACAGCCTTGCGGTTGATCAATGCGCCATAAGCAGTAAAGACAGGTGAATCTTTTGCCAGTGTGCCGTATTCATAAGCAATATTGTCAGCGATCCAGTCCTGGACAGTTTTGACTTTCTGATAATCATTTTTATTTGCTACACCGAGATCATTGATCAGTTTGTTTACTGCTGTATCAACTGCAGTTTCCTGAGCAGCCGTAGTGCGGTAAGTGACTTTGTATGTATACTTCAGGGTTTTTGCATTTCCCCATGAATTGCATGTCCAGTATGTATAATGATATTTCAGATAATCGCCTTCTTTGGGAGCGCCGGTATGTGTATTGATTGCCTGATTGATCATATAAGGCATCAATATTTCATACTCGCTTGAATAAGGCATTTCGAATTCGATGACCGCATCACGCTTTGCCATTCCGTCACGGATGATCTGAATATAATACGGATCTACCGGCTTGGAAGGTTCTGCATTTTTATCTTCTGCAAGAATCTCGTTTTCCGGCAGTTCGGCAGGATATAAGGGATTGCCCCCGGAAGCGAAAGCATTGATTTCTTCAGCTTCTTCCGCATGGATTGCAAATCCGGATGAGAAACAGCCTATGAATAAAACAAATGAAATAATGAATAGTGATATCTTACGAATGATCTGTTTCATGGTTTCCCCCTGTCTGTCATTATTAAATAGATCATGTCTATGATCTTCCTATTCATTATTTTAACTTACATACCGTAAAAGATGCTGTATCAATTAGAAATATTCACTATTTTTGTGAATTGCAAAACTCAATGCAACCCATTGGTTGCGCTAAATCTTACAATTTAATAAGCCTCCTCGGGATCGCATTAAGTCTTGGTGAACAGGTCTGTATACTCTGTTTCGTTATATGATTAAGTAGTCAGCCAGCCTATGTAATGAAATAGAACTGGAGGAACTATAACATATGGCTGATCTTTTCATAGAGCCATGCCTGCAATCAGCAGCTTCACCCTTGAACACTGCATCAAACAAATACACCCGGATCCAATCTGTTTCCATGCTGAAGAGTGAAAAAAAAAGAACCCGCAGATGATGATCCGCAAGCTCTTCGGTTTCAAATCAGAGTCTTTCCTTCTTTTCGATGTCAAGGAAATATTTGTATGTGTCAACTGTCAGCTCGCCGCAGGCTTCTTCATCACATGCGATGATTGCGCCGTTATGCATCTGCAGTGCGGAACATGTCCACTTCTGCGAAACGCCACCCTCAACTGTAGCTGCCAGAGCTCTTGCCTTGTTGTGACCGGAGATCAGAACAAGAACTTCTTTGGAATCTGTAACAGTTCCGATACCGACGGAGAGTGCCTGAGCAGGTACCTTTTCAGGATCGTTTCCGAAGAATCTGGAGTTGACGATTCTTGTGTCAGTTGTCAGATCTCTGACGCCTGTTCTGGAAGTCAGTGATGTATACGGTTCATTGAATGCCAGATGGCCGTCAACACCGATGCCGCCCATGAAGAGGTCGATTCCGCCATAGGAAGCGATCTTTTCTTCATATCTTGCACATTCACCTTCAGGATCATCAGTCATACCATTGAGGATGTTGATGTTTTCAGGCTTCATGTCAACCAGGTGGTCGAAGAAGTTGTCATGCATGAAGTACCAGTAGCTCTGATCATGTTCTCTCGGTAATCCGAGGTATTCATCCATATTGAATGTGACAACATTGGCGAAGGAGACTTCTCCTGCCTTGTTCATTCTGACCAGTTCCTTGTAAACGCCGATCGGTGAAGAACCGGTAGGCAGACCGAGAATGAAAGGTCTGTCTTCCTTGTGTGCGTTGATTTTAGCAGCGATATAATCAGCTGCCCACTTGCTCATTTTTTCGTAATTATCCTGAATTACAACTCTCATATTTTCCTCCCCGGAGTTTTACGCAATATGTCCTTTGGACTTGATTACTTCGATAACTGAATCAACGAGTTTCTCGCAGATTTCATCTGATTCTGCTTCAACCATGACTCTGATGACAGGTTCTGTACCGCTCTCTCTGACGAGAATTCTACCGGTATCGCCGAGCTCTTCAGCAACCTTGGCAACTGCAGCCTGTACATCCGGATCATTCTGTGCTTCAGGCTTGGACTTGACTCTGACATTCTTGAGAACCTGCGGATAGAAGACAACCGGTGCAGCCAGTTCGCTCATCGGCTTTTCCTTGGCAAGAAGAACTTCCATCATCTTCAAGGATGTAAGGATACCGTCGCCGGTTGTCGCATACTTTGTGAAGATGATATGTCCGCTCTGTTCGCCGCCGATTCTGTGTCCGTTGGTAACCATGTTTTCATAAACATATTTGTCACCGACCTTTGTCTTTTCATAATCGATTCCGACTTTGTCGAGTGCTTTGTATAATCCGAAGTTGGACATGACTGTTGTAACAATTGTGTTGTTTAACAGCTTGCCTCTTTCCTTCATATAAAGACCGTAGATATAAAGGATATGATCGCCGGTAACGACATTTCCCTTTTCATCAACGCATAAGCATCTGTCCGCATCTCCGTCATATGCGAAGCCTACATCCAGATTGTTCTCAACAACAAACTTCTGAAGGTGTTCGATATGTGTGGAACCGCAGTCAGTGTTGATGTTGTATCCATCCGGTGTGTTGTTCATGACATATGTCTTGGCACCTAATGCGTCAAAGACACTCTTGGCAATTGCCCACGCAGCGCCGTTGGCAACATCCAGACCGACTCTCTTGCCCTTGAAGCTGTACTTGGACATGGAGATCAGATAGCCGATGTATCTGTTTCTGCCTTCAGCATAGTCAACTGTTCTGCCGATTTCTTCTCTTAATGCAACCGGAACTTCAACCTTGCCGTCGATATATTCCTCAACCTTGAGGATTGTCTCTTCATCCATCTTCTCACCATGATCATTGACGAGCTTGATGCCGTTGTCATAGTAAGGATTGTGAGATGCGGAGATCATAATACCGCAGTCAAAATCTTCTGTTCTGGCAATATAAGATACGGAAGGTGTTGTTGTAACGTGCATGATATATGCATCTGCGCCGGAAGCTGTTAAGCCTGCGCATAAAGCATATTCAAACATATAAGAGGATCTTCTGGTATCTTTGCCGATTACAATCTTTGCTTTTTTGCCGAGTCTTTTTCCGTAGTACCAGCCGAGGAATCTTCCGATTTTGACCGCATGGTCATAAGTCAGATTGACGTTGGCTTCTCCACGGAATCCGTCTGTCCCAAAATACTTTCCCATAAACGTTTTCCTTTCTAGTCGGATCAGAATCTGTCAACAGATCGATCCAAATAAAAAAACCGTAAATATTTTACTACATTACGGTTTCATGTTTAAGATTTTTTATTCATTAATCATGCATGAATGCTATACTGATGGGCAGTTTTTGTTTCATACGCATTGCTTTTTTCACCCGCAAAGCCATTCATGCGTAGTTTCCTTTGGAATGAGAACTGTTCGTATGTTCTCATTAGATGAAATTCAGCAGAAATTCTGCTGTTTCGCTGCTTATGAGAGCCCATGTTCTCGGTTTAAATCCAAAAAAAGAGGATCTAACAGTTGAGTAGTTTACAGCTACTCGAAGAGGTTAGATC
>JAUNEN010000173.1 GCA_030525525.1 Erysipelotrichaceae bacterium | reverse complement strand
ATTTCTCTTTCGGACTGCCGTCCGCAAAACATACTTCATACTTTCCGTATGTCTGTTTTTCAATGCTGTCGATCAGTTCTCTCAGATATCTTTCCGGTGTTGCGTAAAAGGGAATGACAATTGAAAACAGCGGTGCGTCTTCACTCCATTCCGTATTCTTCTGTGCTGCATATTCTTCTTCATTCAGGCTGTGCTTTTTCAGCCATGACATATAATCAACCGGCTTTGCACCGCCCGTCAGTCTCTGTTTGACCATCTGCAGATATCTGTTGTTTCTTAAGCTCTGCATGCCGTTATGATATGCAATCGTCAGAGGATTCAGACGGATTCTGTGAACTGAATGATCAATCGTGACAAGAAGGCTGAAGGAATAGCGGGCATCGAAGGAAAGTGAAAAACCATGATCAATGACTGACATGGTTTTGAAATATTTGACACTGACATCGTTTCTTCTCAGCCTGCTGAGCTTGAACGGAATGTCTTTGTTATGTTCATCGACAAGCGCGATTGTAAAGTCAGATTCAGGTGTATCGCCGGCAATAAAGCCGCTGATTCTGATTCTGTCCTGATCCACGCTGATATTTTCAAATCTGTATTTCATATCTTCACTTATGGCGCATATTGGCAATCATGCAGGCAATGCTGACCTTGATCATATAATAGACGGCTTTCCATGGCGTGATCGAGGAGGAACCGCCCTGACGCGCTCTCATTTTCACCGGGTATTCAACAACTTTGCAGTCATTGCGCAGAATTGCCACAACCGACTCCGGTTCCGGATAATCACGCGGATAATCCTTTGTGAACATCTCAATAACTTTGCGGTCTGCAAGGCGGAAGCCGCTGGTCGGGTCGGTAACGGTCACACCGGTCAGTGCTTTGATCATCTTTGTGAAATAGGTGATTCCCATTCTTCTGAATACGGAGGACTGGAAGCCTTCTTTTTCAATGAAGCGGGAACCGATGACCATATCCGAACCTGTTTTCTTCATTTCGTCATACATTGCATTCAGATAGCTGACATCATGCTGACCGTCGCCGTCCACCTGCACTGCTGTTTCATATCCGTTTTCAAATGCATAGATATAGCCGGTCTGCACTGCTCCCCCGATGCCTAGATTCACCGGTAAGGCAATATGATTCAGGTTCTTTTCTTTCAGAATTTCAAGAGTGTTGTCCTTTGAGCAGTCATTGATGACCACATAGTCAAAATCCGGCGCATTCTTCAGAATGTCAGCGACAGTATTTTCGATATTCTCGCTTTCGTTATAAGCCGGTATGATTACCAATCCTTTTTTCATAAGACAATTCTCCTGTTTCTGTTTTAAAGTGTCAGATTCCTTTTCGGCTCAGAATGTTGAGCAGAATCTGCGGGATCACACTGCTGCGGGAAATAAATTTCCAGTACAGAAGGCAGATTCCGATATAGATGAGTGCCCCGCCGCCGATCTCTGCCACAACTTTCAATAAAGCAGATAACGGAATCAGTGCAATAACTTTCATAATGCCGAACATCATTGCCGCAATCACGAGATATGAAACAAGTGAAGCAGCCATGGAGCGGGCGGGAATGCTGCTGTCGAGGCCTTTGAACTGAACAAGCATGACGGCGAGTTCAGCCATTAATGTACCGATGACTGCACCTCTGGCGCCGAAATGCGGAATCAGAAGTGAGTTGAAAATCAGATTGACGGCAGCGCCTGCAAATGTTGCGGTGATATAGAGTTTTTCACGATGCATCGGGACGAGATATTCCATCCGGTAGAATGTGGAAATGGACTTGATGATCAATACCGGCACAAACAGGTAGATCAGCAGTGTGCATTCTTCAAATCCTTCTCCGAAGAAGACCGGAACGAAATCCTTCGCACAGCCGCCGATGCCGAAGGCCAGTGCACATGACAGCAGAATCGTAATCTCGAATGAAACTCTCAGGAAATCACGGAAGCCTCTGTGATCACGTGCCGCAAGCAGATAGCTTGCCTTGGGCAGAAAGACAGTTCCGAGTGTATTTGTAATCGACAGCGGTACATTGATAATCTTGTCCGCATTGTAATAGAAGCCGAGTTCATCATAAGAAGTCATATAGCCGAGCATGATTTTGTCCATACTGTGGAAAACACTTGTCGCAAGAAGCGGCACAAAGAATACAAGATTCGGCTTCAGGTGGGAAAGCATGCCTCTGAATGAAGGCTTTACCCAGACAATATGTCTTCTGAGGGCAGGAAGAACGATGATCAGACCGATCAGGTTGCCTGCCGCCATGATGAATGTATAGACTGCCAGAGGATGGTTGTCACTCTGTACAAAGACGAAAATCGAAATGATCGTCAGTATTTTGACAAAAAGATCTCTGACTGCGCACAGCTTGACTTCTTCGATTCCGTAAAAGAACCAGTTCAGATCCACGAACGTACCGAGCAGCCACAGTATCTGAATGAAGGCAATCATGCGGCTGCCTGCAGGCAGGATCAGAAGATAGATACAGTATGCCAGGAAAAAAATTGAAGTATTGATCACCTGCATGCCGAAGATTTCCCAGAAATGCTTTGAAATCTTCATGATATCATCGCCGTCCTCAGCCATTGTGCGGGTGCCGTAGTTCACGATGCCGAGATTCGCAAACATCTGAAAGTACTGCACCATCGTCAATGTGTGCACAAAGATACCGAGATTGGCTGCCCCGAGCTTTCTGTTGACATAGGGTGTCGTGATCAGAGGTGTGAGGGTGATGATCATCTGCGAAATGACCGCAAATACTGCATTTCCGGCTGTTCTTGATCCTGATTTTTCAGCCAGTTTCTTTTCCATATTACAGTTCCGCCTGATCTTCTTCTGTCTTTTTCTTCAGGATTGCAAGCTCCTGTGTCAGTCTTGTGATTTCAACCGACATCTTTGAAACAGCGCTTGTCAGATTGAAGATAATCAGAAGCGCAAACAGAAAGCCGAGGAAAAAGATCGTATTCACCGGCACCGCAATTCCGATGATTCCCGAAATGACATTCAGAATACCGGGAAACAGAATCACGATGGCCAGACCGAAAATCAGAAAGAGCCATGACAGTGAATACTGCAGAACAAGTTTTTTGTTTTTGATCGATCTGATCATTAAGATGAGTACTGCGACCAGACAGATCAGAAGAAATATTTTCAGATGAAGTCCCATCTGCTTCACCTCCTACTGATGATTTCTGCGTGCGAGCATCTCCTGTACATAATCCGTTGTCAGAAGCTTCTTGACGGTTCCTTCCACAT
>JAUNEN010000172.1 GCA_030525525.1 Erysipelotrichaceae bacterium | reverse complement strand
TTATGCCCTGATACTTTTCTTGTGGAAAGCCCACAAAAGAGAGGAAAGATCAGAATGAATGAATTATCATTACAGGAATGTGCGGATTCCATTCTGGACATTATGTGCGTTCAAAACTACAGCAGCAGCACAATCAAGTATTACAAAAGTGTGTATCAGAGATTTATAGACTATTGTCATTCCATAAATCTTGAAACATTCGATGAGATGACAGCCATTGAATACGTAAATAAAATTACCGGTAAAGAACTGACTGATCTGGTTAAGCGAGATGAGGAAACAGAAAAATATAAAGTCCTTCTGCGAGCATTGCGCTTGTTAGGTGATTATGCGCGAACCGGGATTTTTTCTTCGCGATTCTCAAAATACCATGCGCCTGTTGAAGAGCATCTTTATTGGAATGATATTTATAACAAATTCATGAACTATCTACGATATGACTGTGATTATTCCGAACAAACTCTCAGACATAAGGAGCTAACAATTCGCTTAATGATGAATATCCTGATTCAGCAAAACGTCAATTCTTTGCAGGAAGTGGATTCACATGTGATGGAAATGATTGTATCACAGTTTATTCATGAAGCGCCTAAATCAATTACACACAGAATCGGAGAAATGAAACAGTTCTTCCAGTACTGCTTTAATAACAGTTTTAGTAAGCTGAACCTTGTTTATCTGATTCCCAGTATTACAACACCGCATGAAACCAAAATACCTGTCAGCTGGACAGCAGAAGAAACTAAACAGCTTCTTGAATCCATTGATCGCAGTTCTCCTTCCGGCAAAAGAGATTATGCGATACTTCTGATTGCAAGCACACTCGGTTTAAGGGCAATTGATCTCGCGAATCTGGAGTTATCCGATTTTGACTGGGAACGAAAAATCATTACAGTCCGTCAAAAAAAGACCCGCAATACGATAACACTTCCCCTGTTAAACGATATTGGTTGGGCCGTAATTGATTATATCAAAAACGGAAGGCCACAGACAGATGATCCGAAACTGTTCATAAGGTTGATTGCCCCATATTCAGGGCTTGGTACCAGCGGATCTATTGAAAGAATATTTACAGACCGAATGCATGATGCGGGGTTGAGAGTAAAGCGGGGAGAAAGATGCGGTATTCATTCTTTAAGGCATACACTTGGAAGCCTTATGCTTGAAAAAGAAACTCCGCTCCCCGTCATCAGTCAGATTTTGGGACACAGATCCATTCAATCTACAGAAACGTATCTGCGAATCAATATGAGCGGTTTGGCCGAGTGCCCGATCGATCCGGAAAAGGTATTCGATCATGAAATATGAATTCCAGAGCATATTGCAGGATGTCATCATCGGATTGATCAAAGAGAAAAGAGAACTGGGTTATAAGTATGAAACAGAAGAGAGACAGCTGAAACAACTTGATAAACTGGCATTCCAAACTAATCTTGAAGTGATTACAATCACAAGGGAATTCGCGGAAGAATTCATAAAAATCCGGCCCAATGAAAAGCAAATCAATTCCATGAATCGTGTAGGAACAATCCGTATTCTGGCAGAATACATGAATCGGAAAGGTTATTACGCATACGTGGTTCCTCCGCTCCCAACAGGCAGTTATACTCGTACTTTTACACCACATATATTTACTGATAACGAGTTAAGCAGATTGTTTACGGCGATTGATAATTACGCTGCGTCCCCATCTTTGGATGGGCAATATTATCCGCAGAGAAGAAAGTATACCGTAATATTCAGAATTCTTTACAGTACTGGCATGCGAATCAGCGAAGTACTGTCTTTAAAAGTGAAAAATATCGATTTTAACAACAACACTTTTACCATTCTTCAGGCTAAAAATCACAGTGAAAGGATAATACCTGTTCATATAAACACAATGAACAGGCTTAAAAACTTTATTTTGGCTGAGAAGATATTCAGAGATGATCAGTATATCTTTTCGAACAAGAGTGGCAATCACATTGATTCCTGTACTGTTGCCTGTCAGTTTTTAAAATTCCTTCATCTGGCACATATTCCACATCCCAAAGACGGTCCTAGAGTACATGATTTCAGGCATACTTTCTGTGTTCACAGGCTTCGGGACTGGGTACTGGAAGGCAGAGATATCAATGCATTATTTCCTTATCTTTGCGCATATATGGGACATTCGGATACAAGGTGTACAGAATACTATCTCCGGCTGACCGCAGATCTTTATCCGGACATTATTCATAAATCAGAGCTGTACTTCAATGGAGATTTTTCTGATGAGTAAAAAAGAAGAGTTCCAGTATTATGTGACAAAGTTTCTGACATCCTATATGTCCAGTCAAAGAAACCTTAGTTCTAATACCATCGCATCTTATGCGGATGCTTTCCGATTACTTTTGATCTATTTTGAAAACAAAGTGGGAATCAGCGCCAACAAGGTAAAGCTGGAACATCTGACAAGGGATAATATTATTCATTTCCTGGATTGGTTGGAAGAAGAAAGAGATGTATCTGCGGCTTCTCGAAATATCCGTTTGGCCGCGATACACAGCTTTATCAAATATATTCAGATCGAAAATCCGGCTAATTTGTATGAGTATCAGAAAATACTGGCAATCAAGAATAAAAAACACCAGAGTACAGAAATACCATATCTTTCCATTAAACAGATCAGGGCAGTTCTGGCAGCTCCGGACAGCAGCATCCAGCAAAGTTTCAGAGATAAAGTCCTGCTTACTGTTCTTTATGACAGCGGCGCGAGGGTTGATGAACTGATTCACATGAAAGTTTCTGACATAAGACTCTCATCACCGGCTTCCGTAACAATTACAGGTAAAGGAAATAAAGTAAGAACTGTTCCCCTTATGGGTAATACTGTCAATCTTTTAAAAAAATATATTGATGAGAATAAACTGCATGAAAAGCAATATTCAAATCGTGAATATCTTTTCTTCAATCGCAGCGGAAACCAACTTACCAGAGCTGGGATTGCGTATATTATCAATAAATATGTATCGATCGCAAATGCGGACGGAGCGAATATTACAATCAATGTTCATCCGCATGTTTTCCGTCATTCAAAAGCAGTACATCTCCTGGAATCGGGAGTTGAATTGATATATATTCGGGACATTCTCGGTCATTCTAGTGTTACAACAACTGAAATCTATGCAAGAGTATGCACAGCAAACAAACGCGCTGCATTGGAAAAAACATATGAAGAAGTAACTGAAAATAACACAGATGATTGGACTGAGAACAAAGACCTGATGGATTGGCTGTTGAAACTTTCAAGAGAAGCAT
>JAUNEN010000171.1 GCA_030525525.1 Erysipelotrichaceae bacterium | reverse complement strand
TTCACGGTTGCCTGCACCGACTCTTGTGTAAGCTGTTAATGATGTGATGATGGATGGAACCTCCGGTTCCTGACGCACCTGCTGGAACATCTTGTAAACTGCAGTGCCTTCTTCTGTCTCATCAAGAACCTTGACCCAGCTCCAGTGATACAGACCGCCGCCTGCGATGTTGTAGATGCCGCTTTCTGCCATCTCTTCTTTGGAGAAGATGATCAGCTCATTGTTTGTGTCGCCGAGATTCTTCATCGATTCATACATCGCAATCGATGAATTCACACTGCATGTTGTATCATCCTGTGCATGTGTGTAATAAATCGGTACATTCAGAAGTGCTTCTGTGTTGACATCGACAGCTGTCATTTCCTGGCTCTCTTCATCCCAGGTATATACCTGTCCCTGCCATGCCGCTTCGAAGTTCGAAATGATTGTCTCCAGCGAATCGTTTCTGTTGTAATGTACCCATACGATCGGGTCCATCGAGCACATTGCAATTGCTCCGGCAAACATTTCCGGATACTGCAGCAGGAATCTCATTGTTGCGCCGCCGCCTGATGAGCAGCCTGCAACATATACACGGTCCGGATCTGCTGTTCCGTCTGCGATCAGATCTCTGACAATCGCTGCCTGCAGCGCATTGTTCTGGTCGATCAGCTTCTTCTTGTCTTCATCCATTGCAGCTCCGTAGCTGTAATTCGGATTCGCAACCTGGATCATCAGTACTGCACATTCATACCCTTCTTCATTCCACGCTGTGAAGCCGCGGTTGGCAATCAGGGTATCCATAATGTCGATGTTGTACTCACCGCCGCCATGGTTCCAGACGACAAGCGGCACATTCTTCTTCGGATTGCCTTCTTCATCTTTCGGAACATACAGCGCATATTTGCGGGTCAGTCCGGCATATGTGTATTCACCGATTGTGGCATCATCCACTGTTTCGGTCAGAAGTTCTGTCACATCCTCAATACTGAAGTTCAGTGCTTTATTTGTGCAGACAACTTCCCAGGGTGTTACGGAGAAGTCAGCTTCATAGATACCGGCATAGCGGTACGGTGTGACTTCCATCTTCAGGGTGTTTCCTTCAACTGTAAGAACGATTCCGTCATCCTCATAGCGCTTGCCGATTTCATTATCCGCAGTGCCGATCAGGCATGTGCCGTTGTTGAGGACATCGAAGTCTTCTGCTTTCAGTTCTGCAATCGCTTCCGCATCGCTGACTGTCAGTTCGAATGCATAGACTTCACGGTTGCCTGCACCGACTCTTGTGTAAGCTGTTAATGATGTGATGATGGATTCAATTTCCGGCAGATCTTCGGCAATGACCGGTGTGGTTAATCCAGACAAACCGATCATCAAAGCCAAAGGAAGAGAAAGAATTCTTTTCATAGTTTCCTCCTTTTTATCATGAATGATTGATTCATAATATCTAAAGGAAAAATAGCATGCCCGCGTGAATGCGGGCATGCTTTAAAATGACATCAAATTGACTGTTTATGACCGCTTTTCCGAAGCGACGAAGGAGTGCAGCCGAAGTATGAACGGAATTTCCTGCAGAAAGGCGCATATTCTCCATACCCCACTTCCAGGGCGATGTCTTCCAGCGGAATGCGGCTGCCGGTAACCAGCTTCAGGGATCTGGCCATCCTGACTTCATCCCTGAATCTTGTCATTGTGATGCCTGTTTCCTTTTTGAAACATCTGGACAGATAAGCGTAGGAGACATGCAGATCGGCAGCGACTTCCTGAACCCCCTGATCCCTGAATGCGTTTTCCTGAATCGCGGAAAGAGCATTCTGCACGAGAATAATCTGGCTGTCCTCCGGTCCGTTCTGATCCCAATGGCCGTAACGCTGCGTGATTTCAAGAAGGACTTCATTCATCAGCAGGCTCGTGCGCAGACGTTTTAACGGATCGTCGCTTTCCATAATACTGACCGCCGACCTGATATGATCAAGCCACTTTCCTTCAAAGGCGACAGGAGAGGAATCAAAGACAAGTCTGCTTGCGTGATCAATCATTTCGTGCATGTACTGATAAGAATACTGCACCACAAAGCCGGAATAGCCCGAATGAAAATCAGAACGCCTGCTTTCATGAATCGAAAGCGGCGGAATAATCAGCATATTTCCCGGATGAACAAAATACTGGTTGTTTTTCACTTTTACTTCCGCAATTCCCTGAACAGGAATGATCAGTTCAAGACTTTGATGCGAATGTCTCGGGATGCGGGAGAGTTCTTCACCGGCATTCCGCCGAAGCTCCAGAACCTGCCAGTCTTTCCGCTGTGCTTCATCTGCGGCTTCAAAAATCACATCCGTGCTGATACTGTCATACGGAATTTCCGGGACTCTCTGAGTATTGCTGGTGGACTGCTTCATAGATTCAACCTAACATATTTCATTTGCTGTTTCAAATCATTTGAAACGGATCATTCACCTGTCTGCTGATGTAATGCATGTTCAAACGGAATCGGATGTTTTTCTGCTGTATGCAGAATGTTTCTGAGAGGGTAATGAGACATCTGAAAAAAATCTGCCTGACGCATCTCAGACAGATCTGCTCTATTCACATTGTCAGAACAATACAGCTGTTTCAGCTGATTCTCTTTGATGGAAGTATCCGTTATGATCGGTGCATTATTCCTTCAGATCGATGTTGAGTTCTTTGCACACTTTAACAACCATCTCATAAGTGGATAAGATGGCATGATCATCTTCAAGGATCCATACTTTGTTATCATTATGGATTTCCTGGAGATAGTCTTTGAGTTCCTGTTCATTGTTGCAGACATGGTCATTGACTTTGACAGTGGATTCTTCAATCTTGATGATCACTGTATCGGATGTTTCTTCAGGTGTTGTTTCACCTGACTGTTCACCTGCACCTGATCCCTGTCCGTTCCCATCGAAAAAGCCGTTGTTGAAACCGATGCCTACGCCGCCGCCCAGCAGTGCCAGCAGAAGGAGTCCGCCCAGCCAGCTTTTACCGCCGCTTCTTGTACTTCTTTCCTTGTTTCTGGTGTTTTCATTATCACTCATACTCACCCTCCGTCACTTTATAGAAAGCTTCTTTGCTGTTTCTCTGCAATCTTTCCAGTTCTTCTATGATTGCATCATATTCTGCTTTGTAGATTTTTGAACTGTCTAAATGGAAAACCATATAGACAGGCTGATTGTCTGTATTGCTTAATATATTTTCCACATAGGTTCTGATTCTTGACTGCGTATTGGCAACACTGTCGATATCAAGTCTGATTAAAGTGATATCATCCATATCTTCACCTGTGGC